>JAMPYH010000161.1 GCA_023700785.1 Candidatus Zixiibacteriota bacterium | reverse complement strand
GTGGAGGGACTTCCTTCGCAGAGACGATCATAGAGGAGCTCTTGATCGACTGCTTGCACATCAAAGGAATTTCGTGCCATGAGAGGCCGGAGTGGCTCAGGAATCCAGAAGGTAATCTATTAGAACTCGATATTTATCTTACAGTGGAGAGTGTAGCAATTGAAATTCAAGGCCCACAGCATAAGAGAGATCTGTATGGACGCCCCGATAATCTTGCAAGAAGGCTGCAGAACGACGATTTCAAAGCTCTCACCTGTCTCGGTCGAGGAATATCTTTAATCTGTCTTGATTCTGAAGGGATTCAGAGTCGAGAGTTTTTAAGGATGAATTCGAGCGAACAATCTGCAATTTTAAGTGAATTAATCAGTGTCGCACAGAAGCATTCCCCCTGTCACATCAAATGGACGAGCAAGGATTCTGCTTACACACTTCAGGGATTGAAATAGTACAGCCCTAATAAAATCCACAACTTTGGACATTCGTCATTGCGAGGAGCACGTCCACCTCCGGCGGACGAGCGACGAAGCAACCTTGAGAGAAGTAGTTATATCTCCCCACTTAGATCATTCCAGTTCGGGTTCTCCTTCTCAACCAGATAGATCTTTCGCGCTCTCGATCCGCCTTTGATCTGCTTCTCGCGAGCGATCGCCAGCGTGATATCCTCGAATGACTCGAAGTACACAAGCTTGGTGGCGCGGTACCTGCTTGTAAAATCGCCACCTTGTCCCGCCTTGTGTTGTGCGACACGTCGCGCTAGATCGGCAGTTACGCCGGTGTAGAGTACGGTGTTACGTTTGTTGGTCATGATGTAAACGTAAGACATCGGCATAAAAGGCCTCACTTTATAGAGGTTGCTTCGCCGCCGGCAACGAAGCGTCGCCATGCTCCTCGCAATGACGTTACACGCGATTCTAGTAAGAATTGTAGGAAGTGTCACTGACAGGGGATGTCATTGAAAATGGGAGGAATGCAGATTAGTCGATCAGGGGCGCAGTTTCGCCAACTTCGCCACGGCCACTTTCAGCTTCGGATGCTGGATCGATATGAGCAAGTGCTCGCGCTCTAACTTGCCACCTTTGGCGCGCATGATAGAAGCAAGGATCTGTTTTTCTTTTCGACTCCAGCGGGTCAGACCCGGGGTCTGAATGAACAACAGAGCCAAACGGCCGAATGAGCGTTGTTCGTTTTCTGTCCATCGATTGAAATTCTTGATGCCGAGCACTTGAATCATTCGTTCGGTTGATCTCCTCGTCGCCGCGGCGCGATCTCCCAGATATCGCTCTCCGATCATTCTGGTCACACGATAGCCAAGACCGATACTTGAGATCTCGTGATAGCTATTCATCTTCGATGGATCAACAGTCAGGAAGACATCGGTTTTGGACAGTTTGCGCATGACGCTGATAGGCACTCGATATGTCGGGTCGGCGGCGATCTGCGCGTATTGCTTGTCGGCAAGCTTTCTTACCACTGGATCGACCGCGCGGAAGCCGAGCTTGTAGTAAAACCAGAACGCGCCTGAGAGCAACGCTTCTTCATCGCCAAACCCCATCTGCTTGGCGCGGACGACAAAGACGCGTGAGCCGAAATGGTGGTAGAAGACGCGGAAAAACTGCTCGAAGAAGTACGGCGACTCTCCGCCGCGGAATGTCGGGAAGATATTGATAGCGATCTCAGCGCGATCCAGAAGCATCGCGGCGACACCGTAGCCGACCGGAATTCCGTTTCGGATCAGCAGCGCGCCGTAATTGGTTTCGACCGCCAGACGGTATTCCGGCAGTGAGCCATAGAGGATATACCGCGCTCCCCTGCCGGCATCGACCGTATAAACCTCGCCGGGGTCACCAAAGGTCAGCGGATAGAGTTCGCGGTTTCGCACCGCCAAGGCTTCATTGATAATGTCCAGGTATTTCTGACCTTCGGCCATTGAGCAGTGGCGGAGCGGCGCCGGTTTGGCGGCAAGTTCTTTGCGAAGATCCTTCGTCCGCTTCCTGAGCGGCTCCCGCTGGTAAAAGCACTCTTGCGTTGGAACGCGCTGGAGATTGCGCGCTGATCCGACTCCGGTCAGATCCCAGTCGATAAGCATCCCCAGCGACTCCCAATAATCGCGCAGGATGATCGGCGGAAGTCCGGAACTTCCGTAAAGATTTAGCAGAGCCTTGATGCGGTTCTTTTTGCCGCCAAAAAGATCAAGATAAACCTCCATGTCGAAGTCATCGTCATAGTCGACCGGATCGGTCTCCTGCGGCGAGACCAACATCCCCATCTGGTTCGCCATGGTTGACCAGATGTCAACGGAGCTCGAGTCCCAGTTAACGCGGAAGTTCTTGGGATATTGTGCCGCCAGATAGCGGGTCATGTCGTAATTGAATTGATAGCAGGTGATGGAACCTTCGATACCGGAATCGTCCAGCCGTCGTCCCTTTCGGTCCCGTGTCAGCTTCTTGTAATCGACCACTCGTTTTCCGAATGCGAGCAACTCTCGCTCGGCAAGCTTCTCGAGCGACTGTTCATCGGGATAGGCGCGAACAAAGCAGAGCAGATCGTGATAGAGGAGCAGATCGGATGGGTTGAGTATTCGGCATTTGCCGAGAGTTCGAATGAGGCTGGCGCGCTCGCGAGCGACAATCGGGCCAAACATGTCCCGCATCTGCTCCAGCCGCTTGATAAGTGAATGAGTCGATCTACTGTCTCGAATTGATCTGGCACGATCGCCGGGCATCGGAAGATCCCTTTCGATTGAATGCTCTCGTATGAGAGAAGGTAGCGAGAATATTCATCCGGCGCAATTGGCGTCGCGACGGCTCAGACGTTGCCGGTCTGCTCCTCGGAAAGGGTCATGATGTCTTTTACCAGCACTGGTTCGACCGCGTAAAACCCCTGGCCGTATTTGCAGCGGGCCTGCATGCCGAACGACCGCGCCATGGCGGTCAGATTCTCGATATAGTCGCGCGACTTCTCGGGATTGAGAAACTGAGAGCGATGCGCGGAGAGCGCCGCGATCCACTGGTCGTAGTGCGGGGTGATATCGACCACAAAATTGGGAGTGACGCCCGGCGGGAGGAAATAGTGAAAGATGCGAGTGACCAGATGCGGCTCGCCCGGAATATCGACCTTTTTGAGCGCCGCCAGATTGGCGGCGTTGATGGCGATAACTCCCGACGCGACATGATCCGGGTGCGACTGGCGCCGCCCGTGGCCGACATGGGGATAGGGGGCGAGAATGATCTTTGGTTTGGTTTGGCGAATGATCCGGGCGATCTCCAGTCGCTTTTCATAGCTGTCCTCCAGCCGCGTGTCGCCCCAGTCGAAGGTCTCGATAATATCCGCCCCGAGGATCCCCGCCGCTTCCTTCACTTCCCGCGCGCGGATCTCGGGCGTGCCGCCGGTCCCCATTTCGCCTTGCGTCAGGATCACCAGGCCGCATTTGTAGCCGCGCCGGTGGAGATCGATCAGGACACCGCCGGTGCCTACTTCGACATCATCGGGATGCGCGCCGATGGACAACAGGTCGTAGGATGTGCTCATAGTTCCTCTCGCCAAGAGAAAACCCGGAGAATCAGATTCTCCGGGTTAGAACAGTCTAGCGGTTCGATAGTTCTGACCTATCAGTTCCCCCGGAAATGATCAGCGTGATACTTGATCATCTCTTTCAGGAGATAATAAACATACTCGTAGTCATGCGCCGGATTACCCGGATACCCCATATAGGTCAGGGTATCCACAGACAGACCCATGTCATCCATCAGGAAATCGCGGAAGGAGACGGTCTGATCATGGAAGGTGTAGCGGGCTTCGGGAGTGGTGGCCAACCAGATATCGATATTGTCAAGAGCGCTGCCGCCCTGTTTGACCAACATGGTATCCAGATTGTTCGCCATCCAGCGGCGCCAGGTCGGCGCGTGCGTTTTGGAGGTCGAATCAAACGGCAGATTGAAGTCAAAGCGGATAGCTTCGGTGGACGGGATCGGGCCGCCGGAGATACGACCGGTCAACAGATGAGAGATCTGAGTCAGCGTATCCGAGACCTGCCGGCGTTCGATGATATTCAGCGTGCTGTTGTGTCGCTGCCCGGTTGACACCAGGCCGGTGTCCTTGGGCGAGAACGCGACTGAACCGCCGATAAACATCCGGGTGACCGGATTGGCGGACGATGAGTCGATACGGCGGGCCGGATCAACACGGCTGTAGCCGGTGGCGACTGAGAGGCCGTTCTCGAACAGCACGTCATTAAACAAGGTCATGAAGCCGGACTCGCCGTCGGCGCCGTCAAAATCAAGCGGGCCATCGACCGCGGTGATCGAGGTGAAAACACCGGGATTTTTGATCGCGGCGCGAAACGCGCCGTAGGCGCCCTGACCGATACCGCCGATACCGCGCCGAGCGGGATTATTGATCAGACTCGGATAGAGGAACTGCAGGTGATCGACGAGCGCGTCGCCAATGACCTCATCGTAGAAGCCGGCGGGCAGAGAGTTGCCGTAGAAATAACCGCCGAACATCTCGTCGTTCCCGACACAGACCACCACCATCGGATCGATCTCGCCGTTGGCGATCATCTCATTGCAGATCTTATGCAGACCGCGCTCGAGATAAAACCACTGACTTGACTCGCCGGGGGCAAGCAGGAGCAGCAAAGAGGCCGGCGCGTTGCCGGGGATCACCTGCGGCGGCGCCCAGATAGCCAGTTTGAGCTGGCCGTTCGGATTACCGCGCTGGAGAGTCAGTTCCGGCGCGAATGGCGGGTTCGACAGCGGGACCCAGGTGTAGCCGAACGTGTCGGTGCGGGTCGGCACATTGGTGCCGCGATCGGAGCATCCAGCCATGACCAATACCGCCAGTGCGGCCAGGACCGTGCTTATATATATCGTGCGTCGCATCAGCATTCTCTCCTAGAACCGATAGTTGAACGACAGGATCGTTTCATAGGTTTTGGCGGTGAAGTCGCCGGGGAAACCTTCCAATACGCCATCCAGGTCTTTATCCATGCTGGTGATGGTGGCATCATCGTACTTGGTGTACGCGGTCGCGATCCCAAGATCCCACCGCTGGACATGGAACTGCAGTCCGCCGCTGACGCCGATCTTGTCGCCGGTATCCGCGAATTGCGGTATGAACGCGACACCATCCCGGCTGGCCCCCTGGTCAAAAGAGAGACCGCCAAAGAGCGTCAGGTATGTGAGCGCGTCATAGGAAACACCCCCCGCGATCTTGGTTGTATTGCGGAACTCTACCCTGCTCTCAAGCGGAGCCGAGAAGAACTCATAGCCGGTCGCCGGATCATCAGTGATCGGCGGGATCGCGCCGAGTCCGGAATAGGTGAACTCAAAGCCGGTGAAGCGAGACCAGAAGGTGTACTCGGCATCGAGCGCGACGGTCAGTTTCTCGTTGATCTCACGCGACAAACCAAAGCCGACAGTCGGCGGCAGTTTGAGTGTGGTCTCAAAAGACGCCGGCAGGTCGATATTGTCGCCGTTGGCGAACAGATACCCAAGTGTACCCGGGCCGACCGGGCTGCCGGGGATCAACAACGCGTTGATCTTCGGGAGAATGAAATCGAGGCGGGCATCGCCGCTGATATCGATATCAAACGGAACATCCAGCGTGAGCGCCAGGTGCGTCTTCGGGTCAAGTTTGTACAACATTCCGAGATTCAGACCAAAGCCCCAGCCATTGCCGTCGTTTCGAGACAGCTCGGGGACATTGCGATAGGGCTCGTCAACCCACGGCTCCTCGGTCATTGGGGTGGTGCGGAAGTTGACGTTGTTGAACACCAGATCGCCGCGAAGCAACTGAAGCCCGATACCGATCGACAGCTTCTCAGGGATGAACTCGCGAGCCGCGGTCAACTGGAAAGTGACGACATCGAGATTGTTGCGGTATTGATCAGCCGGCAGATAGGAGTCGACTGAGTCGTTATACGCGCGAAGCGGGCTGAACGCGGTCCATGAGATGTTGTAATCAAACCGCTGGTACGCGGAGAGACCAAAAACGGTCTCGCCCCAGACGGGCAGGCGGAAGACGATCCCCGCCGACGGATTGGACAGTATTTCATGCTGGTTATAGAGCGTAACGTCGTTAAAGACGCCAACCTCGTACTCGCCGCCGAGGCGGTAGTTCGGGGTCATGTCATTACGCAGATGCATGAAAGCGGCATTACCTCCCAGTTGATTGTCCTTTAGAAAGGCATATCCGGCCGGGTTATACATTGCGGCGCTCCAGTCATCCGCAACGGCGCGGAAAGCGCCACCCATAGCGCGTGCTTTCAGACCGACACCGGTATTAGCGAAACCGGCGGCGAGTGCCGATGAACCAAGCAGCGCGAGGGCCAGGACTGAAGCAACAGCGATTCGACGAATCCCCATCCTAGTCTCCATGAGCTATACACATACCATTAAATTCAG
>JAMPYH010000160.1 GCA_023700785.1 Candidatus Zixiibacteriota bacterium | reverse complement strand
ATCGTCCGCTCGCGCTGTTTGAGCGACAGCAGAAATTGTTTCAGTCGAGAGTTGGCTACCGGGTCAAGGCCGGCGGTCGGCTCGTCGCAGATAACCAGTGCCGGGTCATACATGCAGGCAAGGACCACGCTCAGTTTCTGGCGCGTGCCGCCGGACATCGCGCGCGTTCTTTTCGGCAGGTCCGCCTCCAGACCAAAAAGCGAGATCAGTTCCGCTTCTAACCCCGCGTTGTCCGGGCGCATCCCTTTCACGACATCGATCACCTCTCGACCGGTCAGATCCATGGGGAAGCGCGCGATCTGCGGTATATAGCCAAGCCGGCTCCGATAATCGCTCGAGCCGTTGAGCAGGTAACCGTTGATGGTGATACTCCCCGAGGTCGGCGTTACCAGGCCAAGGAGGGATTTCATCAAGGTCGATTTGCCGGAACCGTTCGGCCCAATTATGCCGGTCACTTTGCCGCGTTCGATCGACAGGTCGATCTCATGCAGGGCGACAAATCGGCCAAATCGCTTGTGCAGATGGTGTATCTCAATCATGTCAGCGGCCTCATGCGGGGTTTACCGTCAATCAATGCCTCCGGAGTGAGTGTTGGCACTATCCGCTCCGCGAGGTTGAGCAGGTCAATAAGCAGGGAACGCACCAAGATCAGTGATGCCGGTTCTGTCTCGACCAGTAGGCTGTAGAGGCTGACCGGTCGGAACGGTTCATCACCGAAGCCGTCGCGGTTCAGGTCATATCCGCGATATGAGCTCCAATAGTTTTCGGTGAAGTCGCTGAATGATTGGCGGCTGTTGGTCGCGACCTGGAAAGAGTTGTCAATAAAGTCGTTTGAACGGATCGTGCTCCCGACACAGTTTGCCATGATCTTGATCGCCCAGCCGTTGGCGAGAAACTGATTCCGCTCGATCTGGATCCTGTCGGAGCCTTCCATCTGGATGCCAACCGAATTGGCGGAAAACAGATTGCCGATCACTTTGCTATCCTTGATATCTTTCAGCAGGAGGCCGAAGGACGCCCCGCCCCAGCTGTTGGCAAAGCTGTTTTCTTCCATTTCCACATTGTTGGTGTACATCACCGCGACACCGGAACCGTTGGAAAGAAATTGATTCTTCTGATAGCGACAGGAATCCGAAAACATATAGTGCAAACCATAGCGCAGGTTTGATTCGCTGATATTATTTGTGATCACGCTATGTTTGACAAACTCAAGGTAGATACCGTCGCGATGTCCCCGGATCTGGTTATCAGAAATGGCGATATCGCGGCAGTACCACAGGTGAATGCCATTGCCGGCGCTGGTCAGTTCAGTAGGCGTTCCGCTCATCTGGTTGCGCATGATCCTGCAGTGGTCTGACTTGGCCAGATAGACGGCAAAGAAGTTCGACTCAAACTGGTTGTCCTTGATCTCGCATCCCTGCGTCTGGTTGACCAGGATGGCGGCGTGTTCCTTGACGAAACTGACCGGCACATGACGAAAGACAAAGCCTGAGATGGTGACATTCGGCGCGACAACCTCGAGCAAAGGCCCCTTTCCGTCAGCGTCGAGGATAGGGCGATCAACACCAACGAGGGTAATTGACTTGTCAATGAGTATGCTGTGCTCGAGATAGGTAGCAGGCCGCACAAGAATAGTGTCGCCGGAACTCGCCACTCGTAGTGCCGCCTGAATGCTCTGAGTCAGACCGGCGGGCTGAACTTCGATGGTCGCCGCGTTGACTGATATCGCAAGCGCCACCGTCACCAGGAGTACGCGAACGAGCAGGTTCATCTCGCTCGCCCCAGCTTCCACGTCACGACAACAAGTTGCATGGTCTCTTCCCAATTGACCAGCTTACCGCCTTTGGCGGCGATCAGTTGATCAGCGCGGGATCGATCCGCGACCGCGACAAGTCCTACTCCCATGGGGCTCTTCTGTCGATCGGACGCGACGAGCAGCGCGCTTTCCGAATTCAGAAAAATACCGGCATTATGAAAGTCCGTGACCCAGCGCGAGTCGATCTCGGAGGCGGCATGGTCGCCAACCGCCTCAGCCGCGGCCAGGCATTCGATCGAATCAAACTTGAATACTTTTCCCTTTTTGGTCACCAGCTCCGACCCAAACGCCTTGTCGGCGATCGTCATATCGCAGTAGTCGCAGAGGTCGGTGCCATAGATGATCGGTGTTGGACCAGATGCGGAGCAACCGCCAAGTGCGAAGAAGAGTACGATAAGGAGAGACAGCACGATCTTATGTCGCACGGATCACCTGCTTTCTCGCGCGCCTAAACTCCATCAACCAGACCAGGCCGCCGATCACAAAAGAGCCGATAGCCACCCACCCGCCGATACCGGGGAGCGAGATCGCCTTGAAGTTGAGCAATTTTTTGCTCCCGATCAACGGCGGCTGATAACTCATACCGGGGACCTTAATGATGGCATGCGCGGTGTCGAGGTTATGTCCGTAGTCGTATCCCCAAAGGTAGAAGTCAACCAGGCCGGCGCCAGAGACCAGCAGGAAGACCAGCAACCAGACAAGCAGGAATGAACGGCGTCCCGTGGCGGCGACCACCAGGCCGAGCAGCATCACGGCGCGCATGATCCAGGGCATGATGCTTAGCTCTTTGATCGACTCCGGCTTGATCTGTTTCATCCCGATATAATGATTCAAATTATTGATCTTGTTCAGATCGCCCTGATTCTGCCCCTGCATCTGGTTGATCCAGATCTCCAGTCCCAGACCCTCCGGATACTGCGGCGCGTCCAAAGTGATCTCCCAGAGCGGGAAGAAGTAGGTGAACGCCAACATCAGCGCCGCCGCCGCGATCACAATTCGCGAGAGGAGAGAAAGCGGCACGCGCGGCTGACGAGTCCGCTTTGTGCGGTTCGGCTGGGGGGAAGATCCCGCCTGAACGGCGGGATCTTCGTTGGTAGAATCATGCTTCACGAATACTACTCACTATCAGCTTGAGACTCTGATCCAGCCCTGCATCTCCTGATGGAGCGCGGAGCAGAAATCAGTGCAATAGAACGGGATCACGCCGGCCTGTTTCGGCTCCCAGAGAATGGTGCGGGTCTGACCCGGCATGACCAGAAGTTCCGAATTATTCGCGCCAAAGACGGAGAAGCCATGCGGGACATCCCAGTCCTGTTCAAGATTGGTGACATGGAAATAGACTTTGTCGCCAACCTTGATCCCCTCGATATTGTCCGGCGCGAAGTGGGTCCGAATGGTGCTCATATAAACATGCACGGTCTTGCCGTCACGCTCCACGCGAGCTTCACCTTCGGCCTTTATCGCGAACGGGTTATGATTCTCTTCGATCGGATACCAGCGCTTCGACTTGTCTTTGATAAGCGTGGTCGGGCAAGCCTGCGCGTAATGCGGTTCGCCGATGGTCGGGAAGTCGAGCAACAGCTTCATCTTGTCGCCGGTAATATCGATCAACTGGGCGGACTGTGTCAGCTCCGGTCCGGTCGGCAGATAGCGATCCTTGGTGATCTTGTTCAGCGCGACCACATACTTGCCATACGGCTGTTTGGTATCGCCGCCAGGGATCATCAAGTGGCCGATAGAGTAATAGGTCGGGATACGATCAACGACTTCCCATGTTCCGAGCTTCCACTTCACGATCTCGGATGACAGGAACATCGATGTGTACCCAAACCCCTGACCGTCGAATTCGGTATGCAGCGGTCCGAGCCCCGGCTCTTTAACCTCACCGGCGAGGACCGATTCGTATTTGACGATCGGGATGCCGTCGAACTCACCGTCGAACTCTTTGTTCTCGATCGCGGTTTTGAATTTACTGAAGGAATGGACGGGGATCAGCGCGGCCAGTTTGCCGCCGGCGACAATGTATTCTCCGGACGGATCAACGTCACAGCCGTGGGGCGATTTCGGCGTCGGAATGTAATAAACCAGCCCCGGATGCTCTTTGGCGTTGAGGATCGTCACGCTGTTCATCGTCTCGCTTTTGCCGACATCGGCGGCGTCCATATAATTGTGGAAGTAATTCGCGGGCCAGGCCTGTCCCTTGCCTTGCGCCACCAACTCTTCGGCGAGCTTCCAGTTCACCGCGGCGATGAAGTCCTTGTCGTTCTGCGATGCGTTCACTTCAAGTTGTGTATTCGCCTGCTCGGAATTGTAGGAACTGAAGAACGACCAGCCGTGCGACGGCCCCTTCCCCGCGCGTGAGAGATCGTAGTTGATCCCCGGCACCAGGATCTGGAACGCGAGGTTCATGCGACCAGTGGCCGAATCGACCTTGATGTAGGAGATCGTCCCTTTGAAGTTCTCTTTATAGGAACTGATCGGAACATCCTTTTGCGGGATCGGCACGCTGAAGCGCGTCGAGGCAACCACATACTCAGTATTCGGCGTTAGATACGGCGAACCATGATTGCCGCCTGAGTTCGGGATCTCGATAGTCTCGACCGTCTCGAAGGTGGTCAGGTCAATGCGCGCGATTCGCGGCGTGTTGTTGCCGTTGATGAAGAGCCAGCGACCGTCCGTCTGACCGTCGGTGACGGAAAGCTGCGGATGGTGGGCGTCATCCCACGGTATGAATCCGTGCGATGTCATCATGAGCGGCTTGGTCTCTTCGGAGTAGCCATATCCCTTTTCCGGGTCCTGGCTGAAAACCGGGATGACGCGGAAGAGTCTGCCGGACGGCAGGCCATAGACGGAAACCTGGCCGGAGAATCCGCCGGACATAAAGGCGTAGAATTCGTCGTAACTGCCGGGAGCGACATACACCTTGGCTGGTGCGTCGCCAAATCCGCCGGCTTCCTGCTTTTGGGCGCAGCCAACGACCAACAGCAGTAGGAGCAGACCGATCGCTCCGATGATGATTGTGATTTGTTTCTTTTGCATCGTTGCATCCTCCTCGTGGGACGTATCGTTACCTTAAGCTTTATGTGTTTCTAATTTGTTGGCGGCGGGGGCGGTGTGCCAAATCCCGGTTGCTGTTCCGCGGGAAGTGCCGGTTTATCCGCTTCCGAGCGGAGGAAATGCAGCAGGTCGTCGGCATTCTCGCGCGTGATCCCCTGAATGGTCATAAACTGCGCGTACTGAGCCACCAGTTTGCGGCCATCGGGATGAAGTTTTCCCATCTGCTCCGGATTGAGTATCTGGTTCAGCACATACTCCGACGAGCGACGCTTGGTGACATCACGAAGCATCGGGCCGGTCTTCTTATGATCGAGATAGTGGCACGTAGCACACTTCTTGATGAAGATGTCCTGCCCCGAAGCGGCTTTCGCCGGATCGACTGCGGCAAGTTGAATATCCTCGGTGACCGGACCGATTCCGTGTTCGGTTTCCCAGCTATTGAGGTTTCCTGCGGCCCATCGAGCCTGGCGCTCCGCATCGGTCTCCGGAGCGGAAGAACAGCCGACCACAGCAACTAGGGTCAGCAGCGCCAAAAGTGAATAGAATCGATTCATGAGTATCTATCCTCGCTGATCTGAAAAATGGATTGAAAATAAATGACTTAGGTCATATTGCAGATTTCGGAGTGTGTTATCCGCAAATAGGCGATGCAGAAATGGCATTCCAGTTCTCATAGCTACCTTCAGTGCCGCAAGGCGTTCAGTTCGAGTTCTTTTGCCAGGCCGGCGAGAGTTGTCTTCTCAAACATCCGATGAAGATCTTCACGCCGCTTCGCCCATGCCGCGTGCAACGGGCAGGGGGTCTTTTCGCCGCAACCGGGAAGTCCGAGGGCGCACTCAGAGAACAGGTCAAGTCCGTCCACCGCCGCGATCACATCGATCAGTGTGATCTCTCGCGCCGGGCGGGCCAGTCCCACGCCGCCGTTCGGGCCGCGGAACGACTCCATGATCTTCGCTTCGGTCAGCACCTGCATGATCTTGGTCAGGAAATGAAATGACAGATCCAGCTCATCCGAGAGCTCCCGAATAGGAATGAACTTCCGCCCGTCCTTGATCTCCTTGGTGGTGACCAGTAGGGAAGCCCGGATCGCGTAGGTACAGCCTTTTGAGAAGAGCATCACTTAGTTCCAGATTTAAGACTCTTGTATCTTATATATCGACAAATGTGGTTGCAGTCAAGCACCAATTTGATAAAAATCTCACGAATTAACGAGAAGGAGGCAAAGTGGAGAGGCTCGGAATCAGCTAACTTATTATGCGGCAGGCTTGTACCATCACCAATGAAGAAGGCGGCCAGAAACCTGACCGCCTCTACGGTTCTGCGAGCACCATCCGTGGGCTGATCCGAAACCCGGACCCACCCCGAACGGAACTACAGTTTGCGACGCTGGCGTTTTAGACGCGAAGAGCGCCGAGCGAAGTACGCGACACCCAACAAGAGGGCGGCCGCGAACAGGATGATGGTGGTGAGATCGAGGTTCATACTACTTCTCCTTAATTAAAGAGGCTATTTGGCTACATCCTGTAGCGTTCTGAAAATATTGAT
>JAMPYH010000159.1 GCA_023700785.1 Candidatus Zixiibacteriota bacterium | reverse complement strand
TACGGCAGGAAGCGCGCGGATCATCTACTGACCGGCCTGCAGGAACTTCGCACCCTGCAACAGCAGGCGCGAGCCGAAGCCCGCCTTGCGGAGACTCCTGGTTTTTCACAGTATCTCGACGAACAGGTGAACAAGCTTCAGCGGCTTGCTCTCGACGAGATCGGGCTGAAGTGGGACGGGAAGATAATTGTCCGCGAGTCCCCAGACGGACCCCGTGTGAAGTTTGTCGCCACACTCGCGTCCGACGGTCCCACCGAGATAGAGTTGAATGAAATTCGTTTTGAGCCATACTGGGACACGGTTCGAATTATCCTCGACGCTGAGCCAAAACGGATCCAGCCACATCAGACCTTTGTCAGAGAGTACCTAGTTGAGATAGATCGTTCCCGACTCGAAGCGCAGAAGCCCGAGTCGCTGCTTTTCTCCGCGTCACTGGCCTTCGGCAAGATGCCCTTTAATGTGTCATCTTCGATTCCGATCTGGCAGGCGCCGGATCTGAAGGTCGCGTTTGTCCCTGGATTCTATTTTATCCCCCCGATCCCGGCGCTCAACGTTGATAAGGTGGTTGATTCACGCGTCTGGAAGGCGATCATCACCAAGCCGCCGCATTTTTATGGATCGGTCCGACTTCAACTGGAGACTCCGCGCGGCATGTTCGCCGGAGCTTACTTGACCGAACGGCCGATGGACAAGGGAAAGATCTCGGAGATCGTCCGCATTCCGTTCACGGTCTCCAATCTCTTCGAATTGGGAGTCCAGCCGGTGACGCTGGCGTTGTACGCCGACGGCAAGCGGGTCACGGCTGACACCGCGATCATTCGCGTCGCGTCATGCCAGGTCGATGATCTGATCAAGATCGGTTTTCTGCCGGATACCACCGGATTGCTCGAGGACATTCTCCGCATGACCGGCGCCGGTTTTCAGCCGATCACCGATCGTTCCCTCGCCACCGCTGATCTTGACATGTACAATGTGATAGTGATCGGGTCAGGTTCGTTCCGAGATTACCCGTCTCTGCGCAACATGAAAGATCGTCTAACCGACTATGTGCGCCATGGCGGCTCGCTCGTGCTATTGGGACAGCCGACCGACTGGCCGGAGTCTCTGCTGCCGGTTGGATTTGTCCCCGGTGAGGAGAGAATCAGCGGAAGTGACATCCTCAATAGGATCCCTGGCGCGAATCTGCTGACCAAACCGTACGCGGTCTCCGACAACGGTCTGTTTGACGCTATGACACGCAAACAGACGGTATCATCGGCGGTGGTTTCACCGGCGGAGAATGTCTATGTCACTCCGTCCGGGTCAACGCTCCTTTCGGTGTCAAGACTTGGCGATGGCCAGGTCATCTATTGCGGTCTGCCGCTGTTGGAGATGGTGGCCCAGCTGAATATTGAGGCGATTCACCTTCTCGCGAATCTGCTGAACTATTAGGGCCCGGACTGCGTTATACAGACTTTACAGAAGGGACCTGACGATTTTATCCTATGCCTGAGGCCCAGATAGACCCCAAACCGCCGCGCTTTGCCGTTCTCGCCAAATACCTTAAGGGATATAAAGGGTATCTGATCTTCGGGGGAGTAGCCGTTCTCTTCGCCAACGGCCTTCTGCTGATAAACCCGTACCTTCTCAAACTGATCTTCGACGCGCTGGAGCAGGGGAAACCGCAGAGCCAGGTTCTCTATTATGTCCTGCTGATGCTTGGCTTGTCGATCGTCGCCGGCCTGTTTCGTTTCTTCATGCGCCGAACGATCATCTGGATGTCCCGCAAGCTGGAGTACGATCTTCGCTCCGAACTGTTTGAACATCTCCTGACACTCTCGCCGTCGTTCTACGACCGGAATCGCACGGGCGATATTATGGCGCGGATGACCAATGACCTTGAGGCGGTCCGCATGATGATCGGCCCGGGGATCATGCAGATCTCCAACTCGATCGTCACAATTGCCGTCGCGCTCTCGTTCATGATCATCCTGTCCCCCAAACTGACCCTTTATTCTCTGTTGCCGGCGCTGGTGCTTCCGTTTTTGGTCAATAAACTCGGGAACCTGGTGCACAAAAAGTACTCGAAGATACAGGAGCATTTCTCCGTCCTGACCGCCGCGGCTCAGGAGAATCTTGCCGGTATTCGAGTGGTGAAAGCCTATCGCCAGGAACCGCAGGAAATAGAGCACTTCGGCCAGATCAGTCAGACCTATGTCAAACTCAATATGGATATGGCCAAACTGTACGGCGTCATGTTTCCGTTGCTTATCTTTGTCGCCTCGATGCTCAATTTGGTAGTGCTTTATTTCGGCGGGATGGATGTCATCCAGGGAGATATCCCGCTTGGTACCATAGTGGCGTTCTTCTCCTATCTTACTATCCTCTTCTGGCCGATCATGGCCGGAGGCTGGGTCGTATCGCTGTATCAGCGCGGAACCGCGTCGCTAGACCGGATCAACAGCGTACTCTTTACGCCGTCCATTGTCAAGAACGACCGCGCCAAGATGCACATCGCCGAGATGAAAGGGGAGATCGAGTTCAGGAACCTGATCTTCGCGTATGACGGCCAGCCGATCCTCAATGGCATCTCGCTCAGGATCCCCGCTGGCAAAACTGTCGGCGTCGTCGGTCCGGTCGGTTCCGGGAAAACAACCCTGGTCTCTTTGCTCCCGAGGCTTTATCCGGTGACGCGCGGGATGTTGTTTGTTGACGATGTTGATATCAATGACTGGGATCTCGGATCGCTGCGCGGTCAGATCGGCTTCGCGACCCAGGAGCCATTCCTCTTCTCCGATTCATTGCGCGATAATCTCCGTTTCGGCGAGGCTGACGCCAGCGAAGAGCGGGTGCGCGCGGTCGCTAACGTAGCCGCGTTGTCTAAGGACATCGAACAGTTCCCGAACGCGTTTGATACGGTCGTCGGCGAACGGGGGATCACGCTTTCCGGCGGACAAAAACAGCGAACGGCCATCGGCCGGGCGTTACTGCCGGATCCGGCCATTGTTGTTCTGGACGACGCTACCTCCGCCGTCGATACCGAGACCGAAGATCAGATCAATGAACGGATGCATGCCGCGCTGAAACATCGCACAACCTTTATCATCTCGCACCGGGTATCGTCGGTCAAGGAAGCTGACCTGATCATCTACCTTGAAGATGGCAAGATCGTCGAGCAGGGTGATCATCACCAGTTGATCGCGCTCGATGGCAACTACGCCGAACTCTATCGCTCCCAGTTACTGGCTGAGGAGATCGAGAAGCTATGAGCGCGCAGAACGGATTCCACGAGGAGGAAGCGCTCGGGAAAGCATACGATGCCCGCTTGATGAAGCGGCTGTTGAAATATTTGCGGCCATACCGCGCGTGGGTGATCGCCGCGGTGCTGTTTCTTCTGGTCGGCTCGCTCGCGCAGATCTCCCTCGCGTTCATCACTCAGCACGCCATTGACGATTATATCACGACTAAGACCGCCGACGGCTTCCTGCTGGTGATCCTGCTCTATTTCGGCGTCATGGCGCTCGCGCTTTTGGCCAGCTACGGTGAAACGTATGTCACCATGTGGCTGGGGCAAAAGGTCCAGTATGATATCCGCATGGAGATATTCCGCCATCTCCAGCGGCTCCATCTCGGCTATTTTGATAAGAATCCGGTCGGCAGGTTGCTCACGCGCGTCACCAACGATGTCAATGTGCTGAACGAACTGTTCTCATCCGGCGTGGTGACGATGATCGGTGACATCTTTACGCTGCTATTCATTGTCTGCGCGCTGCTCTATTACAATTGGGAACTGGCGCTGATCACCTTTTTGGTGCTACCACTCCTGGTCGGCGCGACCGCCATCTTCCGCACTCGGGTTCGGGATGTCTATCGCAAAGTACGAACCGCGCTCGCTCGGCTGAACTCGTTTGTGCAGGAACATATCACCGGCGTCAAGATCGTCCAGCTTTTCACTCAGGAAGAGCGGATCAACCGGAAGTTTGACTCCATCAATAAGGAATTGCAGACGCACCACTTCCGGTCGGTGCTCTACTACGCCGTCTTCTATCCGGTCGTTGAGATCATCGGGTCGCTGTCGCTGGGATTGTTGCTCTATTACGGCGGCTTCCGCCTTCACGACGGCTCGCTTTCGTTCGGCGAATTGGTCGCGTTCATTCATCTGGTACAGCGTTTCTATCGCCCGATCGCCGACCTCGCGGAAAAGTACAACATCCTGCAATCGTCGATGGCATCATCCGAGCGTATCTTCGCCCTGCTTGATACGCAACCCGCCATCATAGACGTCGCCGAGCCGAAACATATCGACCGTTTCCAGGGGCGTATTGAGCTTTCCAATGTCTGGTTCGCTTATAATGACCAGGAGTGGGTGCTCAAGGATGTCAGCTTCACCGTGGAGCCGCGCCAGAAGATCGCGGTCGTCGGAGCGACCGGGGCAGGGAAAACCTCGCTCATTTCGTTGCTTTACCGGTTCTATGATTATCAGAAGGGTTCGATCAAGATCGACGGTGTTGAACTGAAAGATATCCCCGCGAAGGAACTTCGCAGCCACCTGGCGCTGGTCCTTCAGGACGTGTTCCTCTTCAGCGGCGATTACGCCGGCAACATTCGTCTGCGCGACCAGTCGATCTCGGACGAGAAAGTACGAGAAGCCCTGGAGCGCGTCGGGTTCGGAAGATTTTTTGACAGCATGCCGGATGGCCTGAAGACCGAGATCCGCGAGCGGGGCGCGACGCTTTCGACAGGACAAAAGCAGTTGCTGTCATTCGCCCGGGCGCTGGCATTTGATCCGGATGTGCTTATACTCGACGAGGCTACCAGCTCGGTAGATACCGAGACCGAACGATTGATACAAAAGGCGCTGGACGAATTGCTGAAGGACCGCACGTCTATCGTCATCGCGCATCGTTTGTCAACGATCGAGAAGGCTGACAAGATCATCGTGTTGCACCACGGGCAACTTCGCGAGATCGGCGATCATGCCGAACTGATGAAGCAACGCGGCATTTACTACAAACTCTATCAGATGCAATACAAAAAGCAGGCGTCGCAGAAGGAGATCCGTGCCAATATCGCAGGCTAAACTGTCTCCCGTGAGACGCGAAGCCTCAAAACTGGTCTCGTTCGCGCGCGATCTTGCCATTGACGCGGGCAGAGTCCTCAAACAGGGGTTCCATCGCCGGCTCACTATACAATACAAAGGACGCATCGACCCGGTCACCGACATCGACTTCAAGTCCGAACGGCTTATTACCGGATCGATCGCCAAACATTTTCCGCGCCATGCTATCCTGACCGAAGAAGGGACCAACAGCAAAGGGACTTCGGGAGTACGGTGGATCATCGACCCGCTGGACGGGACGGTCAATTTTGCCCACGGTTTTCCGATCTATTGCGTCTCCATCGGTTTTGAGATCGATGGTCAACTTGCGGGTGGCGCGATCTTTGATCCCGAAAGAGACGAACTGTTCTGGGGATATCTGGGCGGCGGCGCTTACCTGAACAAAACGAGAATATCCGTATCGAAAGAAACGCGGCTTGAGCGAGCGCTATTGGCGACCGGTTTCGCGTACGACATTGGCACCGCCCGTCGCAACAATCTGGGGCTCTTTGCGCGGGTCGCCAAGAAAGTACAGGGGGTCCGTCGGCCCGGCTCCGCCGCTATCGACCTCTGCTGGTTGGCCGCAGGACGGTTGGATGCTTTTTGGGAACTAAAACTCCACCCCTGGGATACGGCGGCGGCCAAGATCGTGGTGGAGGAAGCGGGCGGCCGGACGAGCCGAGTTGAAGGCGCCGCACACTCCATTTTTGCCGCCGACCTTCTGGCTACCAACCGGTTGCTGCACCGCAAAATGGTTGCCCTGTTAAGCGGCCGAAGATAATTCGGCTGGCTCGCTCCGGTCTTGCGCCAAGGTATTTTAACCCATAGACTTTCCGCATACGTTAGTCGAACACAACGGGATCTGCGATATGAACTCTAAGAATCTGGTAAGATCAACTTCCGGCATCCGGGGGATTGTCGGCGAGCCGACCGGTCTCACGCCGACGCTGGCCGCGGAATATGGCATGGCCTTCGGCACTTTTCTGGGCAAAGGAAAGGTTGTGCTTGGACTCGATGGCCGCGTCTCCGGCGATATGGTGTCGCAGGCCGTCATCTCCGGCCTGATCGCCGTCGGTATAGATGTTGTCAACATAGGTATAGCGCCGACACCAACTGTCGAGATCGCTGTCACCGGCCTTAAAGCCGCCGGCGGCATCTGTGTGACCGCGTCGCATAATCCTTCCGAGTGGAACGCTCTCAAGTTCTTTAACAAGCAGGGCGAGTTCATAACTCCATCGCAATATGTTGACCTCAACAAGATCTTCGAGTCGAAAGCGTTCGCCCTCAAGCCGTACAACAAACTTGGCAAACTGTCGCATCAGCGAAGCTGGATCGAGAAGCAT
>JAMPYH010000158.1 GCA_023700785.1 Candidatus Zixiibacteriota bacterium | reverse complement strand
GCTGAACCTCGGTTTTCACTCGGCCCGCCTCAACGTAATAGTCAAGCGACTTGTTGATCTGGCGTAAAGTCAGTCCAAAGGCGAGCGAATCGCCGAGCGATGAGACCAGGCGAGGGAGCGATCTGAGGCTCACTTCGGTCTGTTGCCAATTGCCGCCGGCGAGACGATGATGAATGATCGCTTGCTCCGGTATCCGCTCTCCCATGATCGCCGCGCCGATGGTAATATCCTGGTATTTGACCCATTCACGCGTGGCGGGGTTGGGGACGACCTTGTACGCCAACGGCGGAGCGATCTCGGTGGTCGGGTTCGAATAGACCTCATACGAGTAGCTGAAGAACCCCGGGAAGAGGAACAGCAACAGGGCGCCAAGCGCGGCGGCCCCCGCGAAATACCGTCCGGTCTTCATCACCGGATAAAAGCTGACCACTTCGTCAAGCCGCATCAATCCGGCTTGTTCCATCGCCTGACGTTCGGTCACCTCGATCAGGTCTGAGGAATAGCCGTGATTGTTCTCCATCCGCGCGAATTGGACAGCGGCAATGAGGCGGCCTTTCAGGTCAGGATGTTTCTGCTCCAACGCGACGGCGACATTGTCGATGCTTCCCTCAAACAGTCGAACCAGCGCGAATTTCGTGAATAGATATCCCGCGGCTACCGCGGCAAGAGACAACATCGAGATCTTAAGCCAAACCGGCAGCACGGCGACATTGGCGACGACCGATAGCAGCAGCCAGGTAAGCGCGACCGCGGTAAGCGTGACGATCAGCCCGGCGGCAAACATCACTATCCGTTGCTTGAGCAGGACGGCATGCAGGCGGTTGAGGAGAATAGAACTTGAGGCGATCTTATTCACGGTGTCACCCTGGTAACTGGTTATCAGCGGTCTCTCTATATACAATTATCGGCGCGCCCGACACCGACCGGAGGAAAATGCGCGAGTACTTAATTTAACAAAGCGTAGGTCAGAAGGTTCAGCCCCATCCGAAACGCTTCTTCGCGCTTTTCCGGCGGGTCATTATGAACCTGTGGATCTTCCCAACCGTCGCCAATGTCCGACTCGACCAGGAAATAGATAACTACCCGCCCTTCGACGGCGATCGCGTATCCGCGCGGAGCCTGATTGTCGTGTTCATGTATCTTGGGCGGCCCATTCGGGAAGTCATAAAAACTATGATAGATCGGATGGTCAAACGGGAGCTCGATCACCTGTCGCTCCGGAAAAAGCGACGCCATCTCTTCTCGAAATCCCTTGTCCATGCCATAGGAGTCATTCACAAAGAGGAAGCCGCCGCCCAACAGGTAGGTGCGGAGCCGCTCCTTTTCTTCCGCCGAAAACTTTATTACGCCGTGTCCGGTCGCGAAGAGAAACGGGTACTTGAAGAGATCCGGATCGGCGATCGTAACCTGGCGCTCCAACGTGTCCACCGGGAAGTCGGTGTTGGACTTGACGAACCTGAGGAAATTCGGGATAGCTGAGCCGCCCCAATACCAGTCACCACCGCCGGAGTAGTGCAATCTGGCTATGCGAATCGACGACGGATTTGGATCCTGCTGGACCGGCCGATTGATCGGTATGGGAATGGGGAGAGTCGAGCCTGGCGCTGATTGCGCGGCAACTTTGAGGCCGACAAACATGGTCGCCAGCAGGAGCCCGGTCAGTATCAGATGGATTGGGCGCATATGTCTAATATACGCCCAAGCAGCCATTTCGGGCCAAAAAAGCGTGCGGGATTATCAACGCAAACGATGTTAGCCGCGAATCTCGTCAATGTCGTTTTGTTTCCCCAGAACCACCAGTATCTCGGTGTCGAGAATCCTGTGATCGGCTCTCGGGATAAACTTAAACTCGCCGGTCAGAACATCCTTGATGGCAATGACCTCGATATGGTGCTGGGCGCGGAGATCGAGTTCCAGCAGGGACTTACCGTAAAACATTGGCGGCGGGACAATTTCCGCGATGGAGATCTCTTCACTGAGCGGCAGGAAATCGATCAGGTTCGGGTGCGCCAACGACCGCGCCAGCTTGCGGGCGACATCCTCCTCGGGGATGACCACCTCGGTTGCCCCCATTTTGTAGAGGATCTTGGAGTGGTCCGACGAGTTGGCCTTGACAATGATCCGATTGGCCCCCAGCTCGTTCAGATGCAGGGTCATCAGGATCGAGGCGTGGGAGTCAGCGCCTGTTGAGATGATAAAGCAGTCGTAATTTTCGACCCCAAGCTGTTCGAGAAAGCGCTTCTCGCGCGAATCAGCGACGATCGCCTGGTGCGAATAATCCTGCAGATCCTGGACCTTTTGCTTGTCAATATCGATCGCGGTCACATTACAACCGCTCTCGTGCAACTGACGGGCGACCATCGACCCGAAGTTCCCCAAACCAATGATGGCAAACTCTTTCATAGTTCCTTACCCGATCATGACCGGTTCCTCTGAATAGACGATCTCGCCCTTGGTGGACAGACGCGCCAGACTGAACGCGAGTGTCAGCAGGCCGACCCTGCCGACAAACATCGTAATTATAAGAATGATCTTGCCAAAGGGATACAACTTCGGGGTCAATCCGAGAGAGAGGCCGACTGTCCCGAACGCCGATACGACCTCGAACAGATGCTCGATAAACCAGCCTCCCGACGCGCCATGGACCAGCGGACGCTGGGCAAACATTAATGCCGCCAGCGCCACCACAATAAACAAGATGGCGAGCATAAAGACAGTCAGAGCCTGCACGATCGACTCCTGGCTGATCGACCGGCGGAAGGCCGAGACCGACTGGCGCCCCCTGAACCGATTGATAACCAATAAAAGAATGATCGCGGCCGAAGACGCCTTGATACCACCACCGGTCGAGCCGGGGAGGGCGCCGATAAACATAAAGATGATCGTAAACAGCAGGCTGACCTCAGTCAGACTGACCTGCGGCACCGCGTTAAAACCAGCCGTTCGCGGGGCCACAGCTTGAAAGATCGCGTTCACGATTTTGTCCGACCAGCCGAATTTCGCGTAGGCGTTATCGTGCTCCATCCCGAGGAACAAGCATGTCCCGCCCACCAGCAGAATGGCGGACGCGACCAGGGCGATCTTGGTGTGGAGAGAGAGTCTTGACTTGCGATGCAGCGACTTGTCGGCGACCTCCCGAATGACCGCGAAACCCAGGCCGCCGACCACGATCAACGACGCGATCACCATCAACACGAATGGATCGGAGGCATGTCCTTCCAAATTGACCGAAAATGTCGAGAACCCGGCATTGCAGAACGCCGACACAGATTGGAAGATCGCGTGAAACGCGGCGTCGCCGACGGAATAATCTCCCAAAAACGTGAAAAAGAGCAGAGTCGCGCCAATCGCTTCGACCAGCAACGTGATCGCGGCGACCGCTTTCAGCAACGTCTTGAACTGAATGTGGCGGCCGGTCCCGTGAGTTTGACTCAGCCCCAGTCGGTCGTGATATGACATCCGCGCGCCAACGGCGGCGAATAATCCGGTGGTAAGGGTCATGATCCCCAGACCACCAAGCTGGATCAGGAGAAGTATCACTACCTGTCCGAAAAAGCTGAAGTCTTTGGAAATATCGACAACTGATAAACCAGTCACACAAACGGCGGACGTGGAGGTAAAGAGCGCGTCAAGCGGTGAGACCGAGCGTTGGCCATGGCTGACAGGCATGGAGAGAAGAAAGGTGCCGATGAGAATCGCCAGCCCGAAACCGGTGATAGCCTGACGTCCAGGCAGCCTGCTTATAAATTCCATAAGGCGACGCCAGTATACAGGGCGAACTCACTCAACCGCAAGGTTTATAGCGTGCCCGTTACGGCTATCTATTCAGCTCGTCTTGTGCGTAACGTAGGCGTTGGCCTGGGCAGAGGGGAGGATAATGACTTCAGCTATCTGCACATGTTCGGGCCGGTCGGCAACCCAGAGGACCGTCTCGGCGACATCATCGGCGGTCAGCGGCCGGTAACCGACATAGACTTTTTTGGCGCGCTCGGTGTCGCCATGAAATCGAACCAGCGAGAACTCAGTCTCCACCAGGCCGGGGTCAACGGTCGATACGCGGACCGGGGTATCGACCAGGTCGAGCCGAAGTCCCTTGGTAATAGCATCCACCGCGTGTTTGGTGGCGCAATAGACCGAACCGTTGGGGTAGGTTTCGTGCCCGGCGATAGATCCAATATTAATGACATGACCGTACCCGCGTTTGATCATCCCCGGCACCACCGCCCGGGTGCAGTACAGCAGGCCTTTGACGTTGGTGTCGATCATCTCCTCCTGGTCGGCGAGGTCAGCTTCATGGAGCTTCGCCAGCCCGCGGGCTTTGCCGGCGTTATTCACCAGGATGTCGATAGCGGCGAACTCCGCCGGGATGGCGGCAATAGCGCTGTCCACCGCCTGACGGTTTCGCACGTCGAGTTCAATCAAATGACATTTTATCGGCAGTTTTGCGGCAAGCGTACGCAGCCGATCCATTCGACGGGCGGCCAGAACCAGATTGCATCCGGCTTCGGCAAACTTCCGGGCCGCCGCTTCGCCGATACCTGACGAGGCTCCGGTGATGAATGCTGTCTTTCCCTGAATTCGTGACATGGCTGATCCTTTCGTGGGTCCGGCAATGTAGCAGCCCGCCGACAGATAGTCAACTTTTCAGCCTCCGGGACACCGCTATGACTGAGGCGGAAGGCTCAAGCCTATGGCATTCAGCCTATAGTCTGTGCAGGTTGGTTCACCCACCGATGGTCAACATTCCACGAGTGCCAGTGTAAGTTATTGTAAGTAAGGTACTTAATGTTTTCCGGCGGCCATTGCTCTGGTCGAGATTACTGGCACGGTGTATGCAGAAGTGAGGGGTGGACAGATCAAGGTTTATCTGAAAAGCCCGATAGAAAGAGTATGGTACAAGTCCCATTCTTTCGGGCAAACAGAAAGAATCGAGGACAGTATAATGTCAGTACCAAAGAAACGGGTGAACGGACTACCCAAGAAGAATTACTGGCACTTGTATAGCCTGCAGAATCTTGAAGGTGACAAGTTGGCCAAGATCGTGAACAAGATCCTTCGCAAGGAGTACCTGTTGATCAAATAGCTAGCGGGATTTTAGACTTGACACTGAATCCGGCTAAACCTAGCTTCCCAGCTTGACCGGCCGCCCGGCCGCGTTTATTTCGTTTGTGGAAGGAAGGTTTGGGGAGGCAACAGGGTTGGATTAGGGTATTACATGAGTCAAATACGTCGTCTGTGGCAAAATAAAGTCACGTTCTGGTTTCTTCACGAGACCGAAGGAGCGCTCAAGCGGTTGACCATCCGCGCCGCCTGGTTGATCTACATCCCGGCCACGCTGATCGTTCTCCTCTTTGTCAGCTCGGTCCTGCTTTCAACGTTCTTTGGTTCCAAGGTGAACGAGGACGAAATGGAACGTCTGCGGGCCGAGAACACAAAGCTCTCCCTGAAGTACCAGGAGATCAAGGCGACATTGGGCGAAGTCAGCACCCGAGTTGATCAGCTTGCCCAGAAAGAGACCGCGATCCGCGCGCTCTTTAACCTCCCCGAAGTAAATCCTCAGGAACGCCAGCTTGGCATAGGCGGCCCGGACGCTCTGGATTGGTTTCCGAAGACCGAGGGCGAAAATCTCGCCATCGCGACCGAGGCCGAAGTTGACAAGCTGCTCAAGCAGACCGAGTTCGAGTTCCAGAAATATGGCGAGATCGAAGATGCGCTGATGGGTTTGCGCGAACGGCTCGACCACACGCCGTCCATCTGGCCGGCCAAAGGCTGGTTCTCACGCGGCTATGGGATGCATTACGATCCTTTCACCGGTTACAAGCAGATGCACCGCGGTATCGATGTCGCGGCCCAGCCCGGCACGCCGATCGTTGCGCCAGCCAAAGGGAAGATCCTGTTTGCCGGATGGGACTCTGGCGGCTTGGGGAACTTGGTGGTGATCGAGCATGGCTACGGATTTGTTACCAGACATGGGCATATGTCAAAAGTTTTGGTCAAGCGGGGACAAGAGATCTCGCGCGGCGATTTGATCGGTCTGATGGGCTCCACCGGTTATTCGACCGGGTCGCACCTCCATTATGAAGTTTACCGTAACGGTAAGGCGCTCAATCCAATGGAGTTCATCCTGAACTAGTCCATCTGACTCGGGTTTGTTAATTCAACCGCCCTTCGAGGCGGTTTTTTTATGTCATTTCTAGAGTCAATGTCCGCCCCCTGGAGACAATCAGGATAAAAATAGTGGAGGAACCTTGTCCTGATTGGTGGGTTTAATAGGACACGCGGGTGAAGGAAGGTCACTCATGCCCACACAATCTTCTACTCTGAATGGCCACGGTCTGGCAACAGTCTCCGAGGCCGACGAACAAGAGATCAGAGATCTAATCGCGGAGATCAAAGCGGGTAACCAGGAAGGTTACACGGAACTGGTGCGCCGATATCGGAGCCAGGTCGCGT
>JAMPYH010000157.1 GCA_023700785.1 Candidatus Zixiibacteriota bacterium | reverse complement strand
CTCGTCTGCGGGAGAAGGATAAGAGTATCAAGTTTGTGCATACGCTTAACGGTTCCGGGACCGCGCTGGCCCGCCTCATTCCGGCGATCCTGGAGAATTACCAGAACGCGGACGGGACCATTACCATCCCCGAGGTTCTGCGGCCGTATATGGGAGGCGAACAGCTTATCAGGTAGAAGCTGACAGCATGCGCTTACTGGGTGGTACATCCGACCTCTATATCGGAAAATCAACTCTCCTGAAGATCTTTCTGCTTGGCGGAGTGGCGATCATCTCCGCTATCTTCATCTGGTACACCTTCTCGGTCATCGAGAAACTTCAGCGCGATACCCGCGACCAGGTGGAGAAATACGTGCTCCTCTGGCAGCTGGCGGCCAACTCGCCGTCGTCCGACAGCGACACCGAGTTGCAGTTCATCTTTAATGAGATCATCCAGAAGGCGAATTTCCCGATCATCGTGCTCGACGAAAAGCACGAGCCGCTCTACTGGCGGAATCTGAGCGATGTCGCTGAGAACGACACCACCGCTGTGTCCAGGGCGCGACTGCGCAAAGAGGCAAAAGAGATGTCTGACGCCAACGGCGAGTTTCCGCTGATCTTCGCCGAGACGCACGCAAATTATCTGCTGTACGGCGACACCGAGGCGATCAAACAGCTCCGGAGAATGCCGTTTGTGCAGATCGGGATCGTGCTGGCGTTTATGATCGTCGGGATGATCGGCTTCCAGAATATCCGCCGCTCCGAAGAGCGGCATATCTGGGTGGGGATGGCGAAGGAAGCCGCGCACCAACTGGGGACGCCGATATCGTCGCTGATGGGCTGGCTTGAAGTGCTTGGCTCCGAACATAGTTCGGACATCGCCTCAGCCAAGCCGAACGAACTGGTCGATGAAACTGTTTCGAATATGAAGGTGGACGTTGACCGGCTGCAGCGGGTCGCGAATCGATTCGGGCTGATCGGATCGGTCCCGGATCTCCAGCCGAGCAACCTTGCCGGTTTAGTTGACGAAGTTGCGGAATATTATCGACGTCGTCTGCCGTTCCAGGGAGACGGAATACGGATCGACGTCACGCATGCCGCGCTGTCGCCGGTACCGCTTAATCCTGAACTGCTGACCTGGGCGTTTGAGAATCTATTAAAGAACGCTATCCAGGCGGTTGACTCCAAGACCGGTCGAATAGAGATAATGAGCGGTCTCCGAACCGAGACCAATTCAGTGCTGATCGAGGTCAAGGATAACGGTAAGGGGATCACCGCGGCGGCCGCGCGAAAGATCTTCCGTCCCGGCTTTACGACCAAAAAGCGCGGCTGGGGACTCGGGCTGACGCTGGTCAAGCGGATCGTTGAGGATTATCACGGCGGGTCGGTCTATCTGAACAAGTCGAAACCGGGCGAGACGGTCTTTCATATTGTCTTGCCGACTGTCGCGAAGAATAAAGGATAATGGATGCCTACTCCGTCTGATAATAAGCGGATCCTCTGGGTGGACGACGAAATAGATTCGCTCAAACCGCACATTCTCTTCCTGGAAAAGAAGGGGTTTGAGATGACGTCCGCCATGTCCGGCGATGACGCTATCATCCTGGTGCGCGACCAGAACTTCGATCTGGTCCTGCTCGACGAGATGATGCCCGGCAAAGACGGCCTGACCACGCTTGAGGAGATCAAGGATATCCGTCCACATTTGCCGGTGGTGATGGTGACGAAGTCCGAGGAAGAATCGCTCATGGAAGAGGCGATCGGGCAGAAGATCGACGATTACCTGGTCAAGCCGGTGATCCCGTCGCAGATACTCCTGGTGATCAAACGGATCCTCGACGCGAAAAAGATCATCGGTACCTCCGCGATGCGCCGCTATATCCAGGAGATCAACAAGTTCAATCAGCGGCTTTTCGCGCAGATGGAACCCAGCGACTGGCTCGAGGCGGCGCGGTTGCTGGCATCGTGGGATCTTGATCTCGACGTCTCCAACGACACCGGGCTTCGCGAGACTCACGAGGGAACCCGCAAAGAGTGGAATACCGAGTTCACCAAATATATGGAAAGCCAGTATCTCCGCTGGCTTCGCGCGGACACGCGACCCACGTTGTCGCCGGATATCGTCTCGAAGTATGTGGCGCCGCACCTCAAGCAGAAGAAGAAAGTGCTGTTTATCGTGGTTGACTGCATGCGCCTCGACCAGTGGATGCTGGTGGAGTCGCTGCTCAACGACCTGTACACTATCGAGCGGGACTCATACTTCTCGATCCTCCCGAGCGCGACACCGTTCGCGCGGAACGCGCTTTTCGCCGGCGTGTTCCCGGACGAGATCGACCGGATGTATCCGGACAATTACAAAGTGCAGGATGAAGGATCGCTCAATCGTTTTGAGGACAAGTTTCTTGCCGACAATCTCGCGCGACAGGGGATCCGCCTGGACGGGAAGTCCAAATATCTGAAAGTGTACAACAACACCGAGGGTGACGAATACGCCAAGCGGGCGGCGGATTTCTTCGACAACCAGTTGGTGACATTCGTCTTCAACTTTCTTGACATCCTCGCGCACGGGCGCTCGAATAACGTCATCCTGAAAGAGATCGCCGGGACCGAAGCGGCGTTTCGCTCGCTGATGCGGAGCTGGTTTGTTCATTCGCCGCTCTATACGATCATGCGGACGTTCGCCAAAAAGGGGTTTACGGTGGTGGTGACATCGGATCATGGCTCGGTGCTCTGCAAACGCGGCACGATGGCGCATGGGCGGCGGGATACCTCGACCAACCTCCGCTACAAGTACGGCGACAACCTGAACGCGAATCCAAAAGAATCGATCCTGATAAAGAAGCCGGATCAGTGGCGGCTGCCGATGTTCACCCTGGCGACAACGTATTTGGTGGCCAAGGAAGATTTCTATTTTGTCTATCCCAACAACTACAACGAAATGGTCCGGCAGTTCCAGAACTCGTTCCAACACGGCGGCATCTCGCTTGAGGAATTGGTGGTGCCGGTCGCCACGCTTGAGCCGAGGTGAACGTGAGTCGGATCCTGGCCGCAACCTCGCATTCCGAAGCGGAGACACTCGCGCTGGCAAACAAGCTGGCGATGTCGTTCGTCACCGGCGATTTACTCGTGCTGACCGGCCCGCTTGGCGCGGGAAAGACGGTCTTTGTCCGCGGGCTGGTGCAGGGGAGAGGCCTGACGGAATCTATGGTCAGCTCGCCGTCGTTCGGCATGGTCAACGAATATCCCGGAGAACTGCCGCTCTACCATTTTGATCTTTATCGGATAAAGAGCCCGTCGGAGCTGTACGAGATCGGTTGGGACGACTACCTGCTTCGCGACGGCGTGGTCGTGGTGGAGTGGGGAGAAAAGGCGGGGGGGCTGCTTCCATCGCGCTACTACCGGATAGACTTTTCGATCTTGAATGAAACCGATCGCGAGATCAAGATAGAATTGGTGCAATAAAGATGGGCAAAACTTTCGATACTCTCCTCGCGATCGAGACTTCGACCACCGAATTAAAACTGGCGCTCAGTTTTGGCGAAGACCGCGTGGTGACCGTCACCGACACGGTCGATCGCTCGCACGGGCAGGTGATCGTCCGCAAAATGACCGACCTGTTCAACTCCGCCGGTTGCCAGGTAAAGGATCTGCATGGCCTGGTGGTGTCGTCGGGACCGGGTTCATTCACCGGCCTTCGTATCGGCCTGGCGATAGGCAAGGGGATCGCCGCCGCGCTGGATATCCCGGTCGCCTCCGTCTCACTCTATGAAGTAGCGGCGTTCCTGTTGCGGAATCATCCGGAGCCGGTGCTGGTGATGGTCCAGGTTCGGCGCGGAGAATATCTTGTGGCCACGGTGCATAACAGCAACGTTGATCTGCACGCGGTGGACGCTGTCCCCGAGAACTTGTTGAAGGATTATCTTCGCGAGCGACCGGTTGCCGGGATCGGGCTGGATCTAAATCGATTGATCCAGGGGGCCAACGTCGTGGTGCCGCGCATAAACTTCAGCCCGACCGATCTATTATATATCGGACGTCACAAACTTGAGAACGGCGATTTCGCCGATATCAGCAAACTTGAACCGCTTTATTATGGAAAATCACAAGCGGAGCTTCGCTTTGAGCAACGGCACGGCCAAGCCGGCCAGTGATCTGGTCATTCGGCCGATGGCCGACGGCGACATCGACGCGATCCTCGACATGGAGAACGCGGTCTTCAGCGACCCCTGGCCGCGCATGGCCTTTGTTGAGCAGCTTAAGGGTCCCTACTGGGGAGCGATCGTGGCGGAGCACGCGGGAGTGGTGATAGGGTACGCGTGCTATCTTGTTGTAGCCGATGAATCTCACCTGACCAATATCGCGGTCACACCCGAGCACCGCAGAAAATCAGTTGCTAAGTTACTTCTGGAACGTATCTTACAGATCGTTGCGGATCTCGACTGCACCCTGATCTTGCTCGAGGTCAGGCCCTCAAACAGGGAAGCGATCGGTTTTTATGAAAAGTACGGCTTTGACCTGCTGTACCGTCGGCCGAATTATTACCGACGTCCGATCGAAGACGCGCTGGTGATGGTCCGCCATTTGACTGATAACGAGGATTAAAAGATACTATGGAATGGTTCCGTAAAGCCCGCTCCGGCATCGTCCCGCAGGAAAAGCGCAATATCCCCGAAGGTCTTTGGACCAAGTGCACAGCCTGCGGCGAAATCGTCTACAGCAAAAAGATGGAGCAACTCTTGTGGGTCTGCCCGGCCTGCAATTTCCATTTCCGCATTCCGTCGCGCAAGTATATCCAGTTGCTGCTTGATGGTGGCCGCCTCGAGGAGAAAGATAACAACCTCGTCTCCGGCGATCCGCTGCATTTCAAGGATTCAAAGCGATATCCGGATCGTCTGCGGGATGCTTCGGCCAAAGCCGAATCGGTCGAAGGAGTCATCGCCGGTCCCGCGGAAATGGGTGGCATGCCGATCTCATTCGCCATCATGGATTTTTCGTTCATCGGCGGTTCGATGGGTTCAGTGGTCGGCGAGAAGATCGCTCGCGCGATCGATCGCGCCATCGCCGGGCCGATGCCGCTGATCGTGGTCTCCTGCTCCGGCGGCGCGAGAATGCAGGAAGGGATCCTGTCGCTGATGCAGATGGCCAAAACCTCTGCGCTGCTGGCGGTGCTCGCCCAGAAAAAACAGCCGTATATTTCCATCCTGACCAATCCGACCACCGCCGGCGTGATGGCATCATACGCGTCGCTCGGGGATGTGATCATCGCCGAGCCGAAAGCGCTGCTTGGATTCGCAGGGCCGCGCGTCATTCAGCAAACCATCGGGCAGGATCTCCCTGAAGGCTTCCAGTCTTCGGAGTTCTTTCTCGAAAAAGGCTTTCTTGATAAGATCGTCGAACGGAAAGACCTCCGCGACACCACTATTCGACTTCTACGCTATTTTGGAGGAGAACCTTCGTGAGAAAACATTCCTATCCCCAGGCCGAGAGATTCCTGCTCTCCCGCGAGTTTTTCGGAATGAAACTCGGTCTGGAGAATATCTCTCAATTCCTTGATTCTATCGGCAGTCCCCAGAACGCGTATCGCTCTGTGCATGTCGCCGGTACCAACGGCAAAGGGTCAACCTGCGCGATGATCGCGTCGGCGCTGCGGGCCCAGGGGTATCGCGTCGGGCTCTACACCTCGCCGCACCTGGTCAGCTTCCGCGAACGGGTGCAGGTGAACGGCAGCCCGATCTCTGAACGGGCGATCCAGTCGTTCGTTGACCGGTACCGGAGCGTACTGGTAAAAAAAAACTCTCGTTCTTTGAAGTAGTCACCGCTCTCGCCTTCGAATATTTCCGCGACAAGAAAATTGATATCGCCGTCATCGAGGTTGGCCTCGGCGGGCGGCTCGACGCCACCAATGTCCTGACGCCGATCTTGACGGTTTGCACGGATATCAGTTTTGACCATGTCGAGATTCTGGGGAAAAGCATCCCGAAGATCGCGTCGGAGAAAGCCGGGATCATCAAGCCGGATGTCCCGCATCTGATCGGCATGCTCCCCCGCGACGCGGAGAAGGTCATGCGCCAACGATGCCAGAAAGTCGGCGCGCGAATGTACAAGCTGACGCCGAACGATTTCAGTACTCGCCCCGAGCGATTCTCGCTCGACTTCACTTCTCCGCAGTTCAGTTTCACGCGACTCAAACCGTCGCTGATCGGCACCCACCAGTTGACGAACGCCGCGCTTGCCCTGAAAGCGCTCGCTATCCTCAAGTCGCAGGGGATCACGCTCTTCAAGGAGGCGGTCAAAGACGGCATGGTCAACACCGAGTGGCCGGGAAGATTCCAGTTGCTGAAACGGCGCGGACAACCGACGTATCTTCTCGATGTCTGCCACAATGCCGGCGGCGCGAAAGCGTTTGTGGAATCCTATCGCAAACGATTCCCGAAACATCGCCCGGCGGTCATTGTCGGGCTGGTGAAACGGAAAGACCACCAGAAAATGTTTGATTCGTTATGGGAGATCGCG
>JAMPYH010000156.1 GCA_023700785.1 Candidatus Zixiibacteriota bacterium | reverse complement strand
TGGCTGTCGCGAGTTCGAGTCTCGTTTCCCGCTCTTTTTTTTCCGGCGCCATAGCCAAGTGGTAAGGCAGAGGTCTGCAAAACCTTTATTCCCCAGTTCGAATCTGGGTGGCGCCTTATCTTTTCCGCCCGCCGGTCTATTCTGAAACTTAACCCCACCGGCAGTTTGAATCCTATTCTTTCAAATAGAATTCCCAGTATAGGCGTATTCTCTCTGAACGACTCGCAGTTTCGGAATGTCCCGTGATCATCGAATGTTTACAACCTAGTAGATGATTGCGGGACACCGTATTGAAATGGATTTCCTCCTCTATTTCTTGCTTGTATCAGCATGAATATAGCATATATTTCCCGCACACTTGCGATCGTACGTGGCGAGGCGTGAATAGCTAAAAGGAGTATCTACGATGTCTATGAGAATAAACGATGATTGCACGGCGTGCGGACTCTGTCTCCCCGAGTGTCCGACGAACTCGATATCTGAAGGTGATATTTATGTCATCGATGAGAGCACGTGCAACGAGTGTGAAGATCAGTCAGACGGGCCGCACTGCGTGGCGGTTTGTCCGGTTGACTGTATTCACAAAGCCTAACCTGGTCCATTTTGGTTAAAGCCCCGCTTAGCGGGGCTTTTTTTATCCCGGCCAATTCAAAGAGGGTGCGACCCTGGTAGGGTAGAGGGGGCTGAAAACTACCCAGGGACAACAGAGCTACACCCTCATGTGACCCGAAAGAAGCAGCGCGATTGCCAGATTGTCAGGTGTTTGGTAAATCGGCCGCTCTTAGTAGCGGACTATCTTGACCGGTATCGATAGGTAATACGGCGAAGCGCCTTCGGATGGTGTGACCAGAAGTCTAAAACTTGAGTAGTAAGTTCCTTTGGCGAGCGAAGACGACGGCACAATCTCTATCTCGGCCGACTCTCCTTTGGAGGCGCTTCCCCTGAGCAACCTGACCTCAAAGTATGCGTCAGCCTGGTCAAAGAGCGCGATTCTCAGGCTGTTCGCGCGAGGGTTGGCCAAAGCGATCTTTTTGGATTTGTGCGCAGGTAGAAAGAATGCCGAAGGAGGCTCAGGTTTGATGCCGAGGATCCATTGGCCGACATTGCTGGCGTAATAATATTCAAGCACCGGGTTTGCCGGATCGGTGGTTGCAATAGTGAATTCCTTGGCGGTCCGACCAAAAACGTTTTTCGTATCGTACTCCAGCCGGACTGTGGTCGAGCCGCCCGGCGCCACCACGGAATCTTCGATTCGGACGGTCGAACACTCGCAGGGGACATTTTTCGGTTTGATCGTGACCGGTTTATTGGTAGGATTGGAATAGGTGAAGGTGTGAAAGACCTTAAAATCGACTCCGACCACCCCAAAATCAACCGCGCGCTCAGGGTCGATCTGGGCCGGCGCGACCGTGTAGGTCGAAACCACCACCCCCAGGAAAACAAACAACGATCTACCGAGAGATCTCAGTCGACGGCAAATATCCATGTTGGCGCATCCAATTATCATTGTAGCATTTGCTCAGGTAACGAATCCCGGCGTCAGCAAATATACCCACAATCAGCGCTTCAGGTCCAAGTTTCGCGGCGATTTTTTCGATGGCGCAGGCTACGGCCCCTGACGAACCTCCGCCGGAGATCCCTTCGGTTCGGGCGATCAGCCGCGCCCGATGGAACGCGTCGGCGTCACTGACCGTGATGACTTCGTCCACCAGGTGCGGATGCAACGCCTCAGTGATGACGTCGGAGCCGATTCCTTCGACCTTGTAGGTGTAGCCTTCGACTTCAGCGCGGTCGCGGATGTATGACGCGAATACCGAACCTTCAGGATCGACCGCGATAGCGCGCACTTTGGGATTCTGTTCCTTGAGAAATTGGACTGTGCCCGAAAACGTGCCGCCGGTCCCTATGCCGCAGACAAAATGCGTGATCTTGCCGTCGGTATCCTTCCAGATCTCGGGTCCGGTGCTAAGGTAATGCGCCTCGACATTGTCCTGGCTGTCGTACTGGTCAAGATCGAAGTAACCGTTTTCTCTAGCCAGTCGTCGCGCCACCATATAGCAGCCGGCCGGATCGTGATGGCCGGCCTCGGTTGGAGTCACGATAACTTCAGCGCCATAGGAGCGGATCAGATCGACCTTCTCCTGGCTGGTCTTTTCCGGAGTAACAAGAATGGCCTTCAGGCCAAGCAGCGTCGCGGCCATCGCCAAAGAGGAACCCGTGTTGCCTGAAGTATTGTCGATTACGGTATCGCCCCGCCTAATGCGGCCATCCCGCATCGCTTTGGTCAGACAATGGAGGGTCATGCGATCCTTCACGGAACCGGTCGGATTGAAGAACTCCAGCTTAACGTATGCCCGCGGACCAGCCTCCGACATTCCGGTGCGTAGTCTTACCAGGGGTGTATTACCCACCAGATCCAGAATATTCTCGTGTGAGCGCATGAACTCTCCTCAGATTGGTAAGGGGCAATTGTATGCTACTGTGATAGCCAGCGCAAGGTTTTTACACTTTGCGCTCCAAAGGCGACTTTTTCGTTGACAGACAACAGGTTCGTCAACTAAGATGGCTACCGTATCGACACCCTTTAAACAGTCAGGCAGGACCTGTGGTTCGACCCATTTCATACAAGATCGCTTTGAGCTTTCTACTCATCGCGGGCATGCTCCTCATGCTTTCCGGCTGTACCGAAGAGCGTAAACGCGAGGCGGCGCGTCTGGCGGCCGAGCTTGAGGCCAAAGAGCGAGGGGAAACACTCGCCACCGATCCGGCTGGCGGGGAGAACGCGCCAGAGACCTTGATCGTCAACGATGATACCATAGCGATACCCCAGGACGACTCGGCCGCCACGGTAGATAGTGTGGTATCAGTCATCCAATCAACCTTGCAGAAGCAGCAGGCGACGAGCGATTCGATCCCCCCACCGGCAATCAAAGCGATGCCGCCGATGATGCGCGACGGGTTCTCTGTGCAGGTGGAGAGTTCCCCTTCGCAGGGCTATATCATGCAGCAGTTGCAGACGTTTACGGACCGTGGATATGATGCCTACCTGGGAACAGTCACTATAGAGGGGAAAACCTATTACCGGCTTCGTATCGGCAAATACGCCGACCGGAACGAAGCAGCCCGGGTCAGTGAAGAGATCAATTCAATGTTCAACCTCAAGAGCTGGGTGGACAAGGCCAGTTGGTAATTCAGGAGACTTCGCATTAACAAAGGCAGGCGAGATCGCCTGCCTTGCCTGTATTCAGTCGGGAGTAATATCACTGTTTCTTTTCTTCCGGCTTCATTGCCGACAACTTGAGGTGGGTGTTCAGGAACTGGATCTGCTTTTCGTATTCCGGGATGAGGTTGGAGCGCTTCGCCGCACCGTGACCTTCATCAGCGAAGATCAGCGAATCAACAATGCCGCCATTTCTTTGGATCGCGGCGATGATCTGGCGGGCCTCATCCACCGGAACACGCGAGTCATTGGCGCCGTGAATCACCAACAACGGTGTTTTTATCAGGTCGGCCTTGTGCACAGGTGAGATCTCTCGGAGAAAGGCGGTGTCGGTCAGGGGGCCATACTCGGCCTCTCGAAGCGCCCGGCGATACGCCGCGGTATTTTGCAGAAACGTCACAAAATTAGCTATGCCCACCGATCCGATCGCCGCGGAAAAGAGGTCGGGATATTCGGTGATCATTCCATAGACCACATAGCCGCCGTAAGAACCGCCGCGGATCGCCAGTTTCCCCTGGCTGCTATATTGATTAGCGATCAGCCACTCCGCCGCCGCTTTGTAGTCCTGCAGTGAATGCTTGCGATTTTTGTAATTATCCAGGTTGAGATACTCACGCCCGTATCCTCCCGACCCACGCACGTTAGGGAGCAACACCCCATAACCGTTCAACAGAAGAAATTGAATGTTTCGGACAAAAGCAGGTTGGGACTGGCTTTCAGGGCCGCCATGGGCCTCGATCACAAACGGGATCGGCGTTCCGGAAACGTAGCCTTTGGGAAGGTAGAGAAATGCCGGGATCTGCAGGCTGTCGAAGCTGGCGTAATGGATCAATTGCGGCTCGCTGAATTGCTCGCGGTCGATCCCCGCATAGGTGGCGAAAGTAAGTTGGGTCAGTTCACCGGATCTGGGGTTCCATCGCCAGACATCGGTTGTTCGAGTCGCGCCATTGAAGTCGAAAACAACATTGCCTTGAACATCGAAACTGTACGCGGTGACGATACCATCAAGCGGGGGAGGGGTGAGAGTTTGGCCGGTTTCTTCCTCGCGAAGTCGCAGCCGAACGTAGCCGTCCTCGTTTACCAGCGCGGCCATATATTTGTAATCACGAGAGAATCCCAGCGACGATACGTCCCACTTCGGATCGATCCAGCCATCATCCAGATAGGTTATGTCGGACTTGCGGAGCTTCGTCTTGGCCACCCGGCTAATGCCATCCTGGTTGCCGTTCGTCAGCAGATAAATGGTTTGGTTATCGGGCATCAACGTCGCCGTGCGGTAGAGAACATCTCCCGTGTCGCTGGTTACTTTTTGATACTTTCCGGTGAGAATATCCAGCAAATACAGATCGTTGGCGACATTTGAGCGCAAATTGGAGATGATCATCTTGGTGCCGTCCTGCGACAGGTCAGCGATCCAATTATAGCCGCGCACGCCGCCGGTGGTATCGCCGAAGATCTTGGTCCCCGTGCCGGTGGCCAGATCCATGCGGTAAATGAAGAAATCCTTGCCGTTCTCCTGCGTCGAATTGTAGTAGATCGACTTGTCATCCTTGGCCCAATTCACCGATCCGTAGCGTGTTTTGGGGTCGTTGGTCAATTGCACCAGGCGGCCGGTCTCAGTATCCATCAGGAAGAGCTGGGATTGCTCAGAGCCGCCTATGGACGCGCCCACAATAGCCATATCGCCGCCCCAGTTGAGGGACAGATAGTCAACACCGTCCTCAAACGTGGTCAACTGATAGGGCCATCCGCGCTCAGTCAGGCGATAGTACTGCGGTGAACCGGATGCGGATGACCTAAAATAGAGAGCTTTGCCGTTCCACTCGTAAGCGGACAGCGAATTAGCGCCGATCTGCAGGAAGGTTCCTATACCTGGCAGAGAGCTCCCCTTGACCAGTAGGGTATGTTCTTTGGCTTTCGGCTGCGCATTCACCGATGAAATGAGCAGCAACAGAACCGCGAGCGGGACAATTCCGAGTCGGACTCTCACAGAGTTCCTCCTTCAAGCGTGGCTTCGTACCTCATGTACAGCAGTTTTGAATATATAGACGCAAAAGGGGAAGGAGGCAACTCCAAAAAAAGAACCGGACTGGTCTGGTCCGGTTCAGTACGCGCGGGGGATTTCTTCTCAGACGGAGACCGAGGTCAATCGGCAGGAGGCATTGGACTGCTCTTCAAAAAGCACTCGGCGATAAAACTCGCAGTTTTGGCAATTGGTTCTGAAGCACGGTGAGGATGGCGGTTTGGGGATCATCCAACAGGCCCTTCCCGCTCCGCGACCGTCATTTATGCCGTCATACTTGAATTGTGCAGCGGCCGGGCACTCTCCCAGCGTCTCGGCCAACAGGCCGCCTTTTTCGCGACCGCAGTTTTTGAACTGCCAGCAATTGAGCTTCTGCATCTTGCTGGGCCGGGCTACTGTTCGTTCTGGACGATTCGCAACACAGCCGTGAAGGCTCGGTCGCTTTGCATTCTCTGAAGCTGCTCCGCGGTCGCCATTTCCTTCACCTTGTCATAGCTCTTTTTGACGTTTTTGAGGTCATCGTCCCCAAAATAGCAGAGCATCAAATACTGGTGAATGAGCAGATTTCCCTGATCTTCGGATCGGGCATCCTTAAAGTGCTTGATCGCCAGCTTGTAGTTTCCCTGTGAGAAGCGTGCTTCACCCAGGCCGAAATGCGCCTGGCTGTTGCGTTTGTCAATGGAGAGGATCGATTCATAGTCGGCTATCGCGGCGATCTCTTCGTTGCGGGCGATATAGAGACTTGCGCGGCCCAAGAGGGCCGGAACCGATCTGGGGTCCATCCTGACCGCATTATTGAATGCGATCATCGAGTTGCCGAGATCCTTGTTGATCCGGAAGATCTCCGCGGCGCGGAGATAATCATCATGCGCGGGGGTTTTCTGACCGAGGGATTGATATGCCTCAGCGCGCCCAACGTATCCCTGCGCGTAGCCGGGATCATCGGTGAGGACTTCAGATAGTGAGGCCACCGCCTGATCAGCTTTTCCTGACTTTATCCAGCCGATCGCCTGGTCGTAACGGCCTTGCTGGCTGATCACGATCTGATTCTCCGGAGTGGGGGTGAGGTGCACTTCGAGACTTGAGGTCTCGCTGGGGCTGATCGAGACCACGCCGGACGCGGACTGATAACCGTCTTTGGAGACAGTATATCTGCGGTCGCCTGACGCGACTCCCGAATAGGTAAGGTTACCGGCTCCGAGCACCACACCGTCGATACTCAGCTTGGCCCCCTCAACGTTTGCCGCCAGCGCCAATTTACC
>JAMPYH010000155.1 GCA_023700785.1 Candidatus Zixiibacteriota bacterium | reverse complement strand
TGATCTCGCTACGAATGATCATGTCTCTCTACTCGATCAACTTTATCTTCGATCCCGCGCTCATCGCGAGAATGATCGTCAGTCTATATGGCTGGGGCGCCTGGATTCGAACCAGGGAATGCCAGCTCCAAAGGCTGGTGACTTACCACTTGTCGACGCCCCACCATTGCTTGAGTCATCCTTGCGAACGGTTTTGGCGCTCCAGCTCTTTATGGTACGCCTTGAGGACCTGTTCTTCGATACGTCGACGCAGGTCGGCCGTCACCGGATGAGCGACATCCTGATGCGTGCCATCCGGGCGTTTCCGGCTTGGCATGGAAATGAAGAATCCTTCATTCCCTTGAATGATCTTCATGCCCCGCACAACGAACTCGCCGTCGAACGTAACGTTCGCGAAACCGCGGAGTTTGTCTTCGTTGCGCAGCGTCACACGAACTTCGGTAATCTGCACGGCACCCTCCCGCGTAGAGCTGTCACCAGCGAGGTAACTGAACCGGGCGGACCAGATGCACCAGCCAGTCAGGCTCACTCGCGAACAGACCGTTGTCTAATTCAGGCGCTGCTTCAAAGAGGCCGAACATCGATGAACCTGAACCGGACATGCGCACGAGCAACGCACCGTTGCGTGACAAAGACTCCGCGATCCGTGCGAGGACCGGATAGCTAATCCGATGTTGTCCTTCAAAGTCGTTGCCGGACAGTCGAAGCTGATCAAACAGCTCCAGCGCCGTCCGGCAGACGCCTAACTTAAAGGGATTCTTCGACTCCGTCAAGGTCAAATTGAGTCCAGCGTAGCTGGCCGCGGTGGAGAGCATCAACGGAGGAGTTACCAACAGGATCCAGTAGTCCTGGGGGAGTTCAGTCTCCTCCAGAAGTTCTCCTCGGCCTGTCGCAACCGCTTGTCCGCCAGTAAAAAAGAACGGAACATCAGATCCGATCTGGCTCGCCAGTACTCGAAGATCCATCTCACTTAACCCGAGATCAAGCAGCAGGTTTCCCGCCAGTAGTGTCGCGGCGGCGTCGGCCGACCCGCCTCCAAGTCCGCCGCCAACCGGTATGTTCTTCTCGAGTTGAACATCAAGTCCCTGGCTCAGCCCAAACTTCGTCTCCAGCAGCCGCCATGCTTTGGTTACTAAGTTATTTTCTTGAATGCCAATATCTTGGTTGCTTGAACGAATAACGATCCCGGCATGGTCGGCCAAGGCGAACGTGATCCGATCGAAGAGCGACACTGCCTGAAATAGCGAATTGATGTCGTGGTAGCCATCCGGTCTCTTCTTGAGAACTTCAAGGAAGAGATTCACTTTGGCCGGCGCCCCGATAACCATGGAATTGCTGGTGATTCGCTTCACAAACATTTGCGCGCAAAGTTCCTTGTGTGAATTATGTGCCGGGTAGAGTTTACCCACCTTAAGCTATTAAGATACAAGCGGATTTAGTTTGCCGCAAGATGTGTCACTCGTCAATAAACAAATCCGGTCGGCACTTGAATTACCCCGAAAGGTTACATATACTGAACAGAATTTGAGAGTGCATTCAACCGCTGAGGAGTACGACATGGATCCCTTTGGCGCTATCGCCGCCCTGAAATCATCAGGCAAGTCCCACACTATCTATAAACTCGCGCCGCTCGCCAAATATGGCTCGATCGAAAAGCTCCCATACTCCATCAAGGTGCTTCTCGAGAATGTCCTGCGCCATTGCGACGGTCACGCGGTGACCGAGGATGACGTCAAGCGGTTGGCCGCTTACAATCCGAAAAAGGTTGGCGATGTCGAAGTGCCGTTCAAACCGGCGCGCGTGATCTTGCAGGACTTCACCGGAGTTCCCGCTGTCGTCGATTTGGCGGCCATGCGTTCGGCAATGAAGCGGATGGGGGGCGATCCGCAGCGGATAAATCCGCTGGTGCCGGTCGATCTGGTGATCGACCACTCGGTGCAGGTGGATGAGTACGGGCAGGAAGCCGCGCTGATGCTCAATATGGAGAAAGAGTTTTACCGCAACCGCGAGCGGTATGAGTTCCTGCATTGGGGGCAGCGGTCATTCAAGAACTTTCGCGTTGTTCCGCCGGCAACCGGCATAGTTCACCAGGTAAATCTCGAGTATCTCGCCAAAGTGGTCCTGACCGAAAAGGGCGTCGCTTTCCCGGATACGCTGGTCGGCACTGATTCCCATACCGTTATGATCAACGGTCTTGGTGTTGTCGGCTGGGGTGTTGGCGGCATTGAGGCCGAAGCGGTAATGCTTGGCCAGCCGCTATACATGCTGACTCCCGAGGTGATCGGATTTAACCTGACCGGCGAACTTTCCGAAGGGGTGACGGGGACCGACCTGGTACTGACCCTCACCCAGATCCTTCGCAAGCGCGGCGTGGTCGGAAAGTTTGTCGAGTACTGCGGTCCGGCGCTGGATAATCTGACTCTTCCCGTGCGCGCGATGATCGGCAACATGGCGCCGGAATACGGCGCGACCATGGGCTTTTTCCCGGTGGATAAAACCACCCTTGAGTATATGCGGCTGACCGGCCGCTCGGATGACGAAGTAGCGCTGGTCGAAGCATACTGCAAGGAACAGGGGCTCTTCCGCGACGCGTCAAGCAAAACGCCGGAGTTCACCGAACTGCTGGAGTTGGATATCAGCACGGTGGAACCGTCGCTGGCCGGACCCAAGCGACCGCAGGATCGCGTGTCGTTATCGAATGTTAAGAGTGATTTCGTGCAATCTCTGGCAAAGCCGATAGCGGAGCGCGGCTTTGATCTCCCGCAACCTGAGCGCAATCGAACGGCATCGATCCATAATGGCTACAAGGCGGAGATCGGGCATGGCGCTGTCGTGATCGCGGCGATCACGTCGTGCACCAATACGTCCGATCCGTATGTGCTGATCGCCTCAGGTTTGCTTGCCAAGAAGGCGGTGGAGAAAGGGATCACAGTCAAGCCCTATGTGAAAACCTCGCTCGCGCCGGGTTCACGCGTGGTGACCGAGTATCTCCAGAAAGCCGGCCTTCAGAGTTATCTCGATAAACTTGGTTTCCAGACAGTCGGCTACGGCTGCACTACCTGCATTGGCAACTCCGGGCCGCTTCCGGAAGCGGTCTCGCACGCGATCTCGGAGGGGAACATTGTCGCCGCGGCGGTGCTTTCGGGAAATCGCAATTTTGAGGGGCGTATCAATCCGCAGACGCGAGCCAACTACCTTGCCTCGCCACCGTTGGTGGTAGCGTACGCTCTGGCCGGTACGGTTGACTTCGATTGGGAAAAGGATTCGCTCGGTAACGACAAAAACGGCAGGCCGGTCTATCTGAAAGATATCTGGCCGACGCAGAAGGAGATCGAAGATTTCATTAAGCGCTCGGTGACGCCGGAGATGTTCCGCAAACAGTACGCGTCGGTCTTTGACGGCAATCCGACCTGGAACGGAATCAAATCGACCGGCGGCGAGATCTATCAATGGGACGGCAAGTCAACCTACATCCAGGAGCCGCCGTTCTTTGTCGAAATGTCGAAAGAAGCCGGGCATATACAGCCGATCAACTCGGCGCGAGTGCTGGGGATGTTCGGCGACTCGATCACGACCGACCACATCTCTCCCGCGGGTTCGATCAAAAAGGCGTCGCCGGCAGGAGAGTATTTGGAATCGCTCGGCGTTACGTTTGATGATTTTAACAGCTACGGCGCGCGCCGAGGGAACGACCGGATCATGACGCGCGGTACATTTGCCAATATCCGGCTCCGGAATCTTTTGGTGCCGGGGGTGGAGGGGGGAGTGACGATCTATCACCCGACCGGCGAGAAAATGCCGATCTATGACGCCGCGATGAAATACAGAACCGAAGGTACTTCGCTGATCATCCTTGCCGGCCGAGATTACGGCATGGGTTCATCGCGCGATTGGGCGGCCAAAGGTACGCTGTTGCTTGGGGTCAAAGCGGTGATCGCGCAGAGCTACGAACGGATCCATCGCTCTAATCTGGTCGGCATGGGACTGCTCCCGCTGCAATTCATGGAAGGTGAATCGCGCGAGACGCTTGGTCTGACCGGATCGGAAGTATTCACGATCGATGGTCTGAACGATTCGATCAAGCCGCATCAGGTGCTTACCGTTCGCGCCAAGTCCGACCACGGCGAAAAGAGCTTTCTGGCGCTGGCGCGGATCGACACCGCGATCGAAGTGGATTATTACCGTCATGGCGGCGTGCTGCCGTATGTGCTCCGTCAAATGATGGGCGTCAAGTAACGGGTTAGTCAGCAAAAAGAGTTAACCGTAGGGATACAGACAGATGCCAGTCGCAACACCGGAACAATATCGAAAAATGCTCGATGCCGCTCGCGCGGGGAAATACGCCTACCCGGCGATCAATGTCACCACTATGGAGACAGCCAACGCGGCGCTCAAGGGTTTCGCCGACGCCAAGTCGGATGGGATCATCCAGGTCTCGACCGGCGGCGGCGAGTTCGCGTCGGGGGTGAATCTCAAGGACGCGGTGTTGGGGGCGATCTCCATCGCGGATCATGTCCGTTTGGTCGCGGAGCGCTACAATATCTTTGTCGCGCTGCATACCGATCATTGCCCGCCCGAGAAAGAGCAGTCGTTCATGCGTCCGCTCATCGCGGAGACAGCGCGGCGTCGCACGCTCGGAATGCCGAACCTGTTTCAGTCGCACATGTTCGATGGTTCATCCCTGCCGACCAAAGAAAACATGGAGCGCTCCAGGGAATTGCTCAAGCTCTGTAAAGAGAATGAGATCATTCTCGAGGTTGAGATCGGCGTGGTAGGCGGCGAAGAAGATGGTATTGACAACTCCAAGGCGGATCGCGCCAAACTGTACACCACTCCCGAAGATATGATGGCGGTCTATGAGGCGTTGTCGCCGATCGGCGGACGCTACATGCTGGCGGCGACATTCGGCAATGTGCACGGTATCTACAAACCGGGGAACGTGGTGCTCAAGCCGACCATCCTGCGCGACGGCCAGGAAGCATGTATCAAGAAATTCGGCCCGAAGGGTGCCGCCGACCTTGTCTTCCATGGCGGTTCCGGGTCGGATCTGAAGGACATTCATGAAACGCTTGAGTACGGCGTGGTGAAGATGAATATCGATACCGACACGCAGTACTGGTTCACCGAAGCCGTGGTGAAGCATGTGGATACGTATCGCAAAGTGCTGTTACACTCCGAAGAGGATGTCGCCGACAAGAAACGCTTCGACCCGCGTTCCTATCTCAAAGAAGCCGAAAAGAACATGGCCAAGCGGGTTCAACAGGGGTGTGACGATCTGAAGAGCACAGGGAAGACGCTGTATAAGTAGCGGCCGCCGCTAGCCATTCGGTACCAGACCAAACGTCGATTCAATTTCGGGCTGCTGTGCCCCACCCCTCGGGTGGGTTCATGGACGAAATCCGTAAATCAAAGGGTCTATTCAGTCACCCACACTCCCAAGCGGGATGTTGGCTGCTGTGCCCCACCCCTCGGGTGGGTTTATGGACAAAACTCGTCGATTCGAAGAGGAACGTCCCGCTCCCCCGCATACCATCGATAACTTGACCATTTCCAGTGAAAGGGGTCTATGACCAAACCTCTACGGACTGGATTTGCGTGACAATAATTGACTCGCACCATGGCTGCCGTGCTATCGCGACAGTTATGATCCATGCATCTTGGCGTCCAAATCGCCCGCCTGCATCTATGGTCTTTGACGATCTCAAGCCGCTCGACGAATTTGGCCACGACTTCAGGCGTTTCCGAAATGATTCTCGAGGCCATCTTTGACTTAAGTTTTCCGATCTCATTGCCGAGCGGCCAGTGTTCGGGAGGAAGCAACAGCAGGTGCAAATGTTCGGGCATTATAACGTATGCCATGATCTTGACGGCGGCTGTTTGCCGCAAGACCTCCAACTCCTCAGTGAGTATGGTACAGACTCGATCGTTGCGAAGCAGAGGCAACCTTCTGTACGTCGAGAACGTAACGAAGCGACAGGTTCCCAAGTTGTCAAGGTGTCGTAAATCGGTCATGTTCTACTTCCAAGTTGTCCATGAACCTGCCCGAGGGGTGGGGCACAGTGAACCGTCTCTGAAATGAATACAGACTTTGACTGACAGATACTGTCAGTCAAAATGGGGCGGAATGGAGATGTGATGATTTTGTTTGTGGTTTAAACTAGGCCCTGGTCTATGGTGGGGGTCTTTCCCCACCCGATTTATGGGAAAAGTGCGATAGCACAACTGTCCATGAACCCACCCGAGGGGTGGGGCACAGTAAATTAAGACGGCTGTCCATGAACCCACCCGAGGGGTGGGGCACATGTGTATCAAGACTGCTGTCCATGAACCCACCCGAGGGGTGGGGCACAGTAAATTAAGACGGCTGTTCATGAACCCACCCGAGGGGTGGGGCACAGATTTTCGAGGTTGGGCGACTGGTGCGACCTTGAAGATCATCACGCCGTGCATGGTTATCTCGTCGTATCCGGCGCGGATCGGCTGGGAAGTTTCGATGACCAGATACCCGCTGGCTCGATAGT
>JAMPYH010000154.1 GCA_023700785.1 Candidatus Zixiibacteriota bacterium | reverse complement strand
CTGCGCAGAAGATCCTGTGCAGCCCGTCACGATTTAGTGTGCTTCTTTAACAGTAGTGCGTTTGTAAGTAACCTGTTGTATCTCTCGGTTCGCCCCCACAGCGATTCCGAGGATGTAGTACTCACTCAGAACAGTTCAGCTTCGGAAAGAGTTTGGCTTTGTTGACTTTTGGTGTATGCCGTTCTGTGGAATCCTCACCTATCATCCAACGGAGAATATACACGACCCCGCCGAATGTGTCAACACCTAAAAGCCAAAAAATCCAGTCCTGACGCCTGATTTTCGATGATACCGTTGGTCAGGAGCGACATGATCAACTCTACGACGGACAACAAGTGTCACCGATGGGGACAGTTCACGATGAGTCTGTTTGGTTCTTACCGCTCCTCCTGTATGGATCTTCGGTCTTCGCGGTACCCCCGCGAAGATTCTTCAATAGTTGATCACTATTCTTATCATTAATAGGACGATTCCGGTATCCGATCGCGATCCGCCGCTGGCTCCGCGAAAGGCGAAGTTATCGCGGCCACCATTCCCCGGTGTCCTCTCTCATTTTTCGGTAATTCGGTGCTGTTCTTAACCAAAGAGCTGTTGAGGATACCCTGGAAAACCTGCTCAGATTCTCCACAGCGCCTGCCATGACGCGAGATACCGGCGCGACCGGTTCGAGAATGGACGAAGTTGATGGACCTCGCTCCCCATAAATCGGCAGATAACAATCTCGGGGGCGACTGCCGTGCTCCCAAATGCTCCCGCGGCATGTCGGGAGCATCGCGGCTATTTGGGCGGGTCGCCCCTGTGACGCCGTAATCGGCAAAGCATAAACCACTTAAAGCATTCCGCACAAGCTCAAGCTGCCTGCCGTGCTCCCATTGTCCACGGCTTGGAGGTTAGGCCACCCGATGCAGCCGGTGTCGCGTGGTTCACATGAATTGAGGTTGACTTAAACCGTAAGAGTCAGCAACATTGCCGCTGAACCAACCGAATCCGTAAGGGAGCAACTTCCGCATGGCTCGACTGTCCCGAGGGACCCGCGAAACGATCAAAACCATTCTCTTTATTGTCGCGGTCCTGATACTGGTGCTCATTTATGTCGTTTATCCGCTCAATCGAACCAAGGCGTTCATGGCACGGCCGGATATCGATGAACTGCCGGCTGATTCTATCCTGCTTGCAAATGACATCACTCCATTTGTCGAGGCCGGTTTCAAGGCCGATAGTTTCCGGGTTGAGTCTGATGGTCTGACCAAGCTGGCCGCGGTGATGATAGCGCCGCTCGACAGTCTGCCCCGTGGACTCGCCATCTTGATACCTGACGAACGCCAAAATCGGAATCAGATGATCCCGCTGGCCAGGGCATTTGTCGATTCCGGATTCGCGGTGGCGACATACGATCAGCGAGCGTCGGGGGGATCCAGCGGGAGGTATCATTCCGACGGCCAATACGAAGCCGCGGATCTTCAGGCGGTCATCGCTGATCTCGAGATCCACGGCCGGATGGCGCATCCGCTGGTGGTTGTCGGTTATTCGGCTGGGGCTGATGCCGCGCTGCTGACAGCGATCGAAGAAAAACGGATCGACGCGCTTGCGGCAGTCGAACCGTATCTGACCTCCGACCGGATGTTTGATAAGGTCAAGCAGACCACCAGCCATATCTGGTATCCGTTCCACCGGACGATGTTCTGGTGGTGGTATAATATCCGCAGCAGTTACGCGGCGGAGTGTCGGGATATCGACCAGTTAAGGGCGCCGACTCGGAAGACCTTTCTCCATGTCGCGCCGGAGCGCCAGGACGATCCAGCGGTGCGGAAGTTGGTCGAATCGGCGCCGGAACTTATTTCGCTCAGGCCGGTTACGGGGACAGAGCAGGAGCTGGTTGGCTCGCTGCTGGAATTAACCCGCAGATAGAATCAGTGTAGAATGATGTTCACGCAGGGCAAACTGAACCGTGTACCGTGCCTGTTAATGGCGGGCTACCTGTTGCTGTTTCTTGCCTGGACAGTCCCGCATCACGCCTGCGATCACACCCCGAAAGATCTTCAGAACTCGTCATCATTTGCTTCAGGCTCACCCTCCCCGGACGGACACCATCCGGATCTCTGCCAGATCTGCAAAACGCATGGCCAGCTGGATGTTGTCTTTTTTGACGCGGTCTCATTGAACCCGATGGCGCCATCGAACGCGAGCATCACGCCGACGACGACGAACTTCTGCTCTCAGTTCTCCCCGCAACTTTCGCCGCGCTCTCCTCCACCCGCTTCCTGATCACCACCAACAGCTATTTACCGTGAACCGTATCGCGCCATGTACGCGCGAGCGGCTGCACTTTATTGGAGGAGAATATGCGGACAGCCTTCTGTCTTTTGCTAATACTGAGCATGGTTGGGGCGGCATCAGCTGTCACCCAGCCGGATATATCGGCGATCGGCGATTTTCGCGCTTTCAGCGGCAACTATGTTGACGCCGACGGCGTAAAGACCGCGCGGAACGGCACGCTGAATATGCGATTTAACGAACTGGAGTTGGCGATCAACGGCAATCTTAATCCATACACCAGAGCTGATATCTTTATCGCCAACCATGGCGACGGCTTTGAGATCGAGGAAGCGTTTGGATCGATCCTTCGCGGCCTGCCGCTCAATATGCAAGTAAAAGCCGGTCGCTACCTGGTCGACTTCGGCAAATTGAACGTCTCTCACCCGCACGCGTATCCCTTTGTCGATCGCCCGTTGGCGCATCGGATAATGTTCGGCTTCGATGGCTTCATCGACGAGGGCGTGAATATCAACTTCCTGTTGCCGACCGGCTTCTACGGCAAACTCTCGCTGAACGCGCTTCGCGGAAAGATCTTCGAGGCCGACGCGCACGGACACGCGGAGGAATCAGCGGTGGAAGAAGATCATGTTGAGGGCAGGAACACCGAAGATCCGATCTTCTCCGGCCGGCTGAGTCTCTTTGTTCCGATCGGCGAAAAAGGTAATCTCGAGTTGGGCGCGTCGGGCCTGTACGGGCTTTATGCCGCGGCGGGCGCGGAGGGCAGCGGCTCGGATCTGGCCGGGTTTGACGACATGAGCGCGACCATGTTCGGGTTGGACCTGAAATACAAGTATCGCTGGTCCGACTATACGTCACTGACTCTGCAGGGAGAGCTGATCGGCAGTCGGCGCGATCACTTCGCGGAGGACACCACGCTTACTCTCGGCGGCGAGTTCGGCCAAGTGAACACTATCGGCGGATTCGGTTTTGTCGATCTTCGCTTTCTCAAGCGCTACAGCATCGGCCTCATGGTGGATTACGCGCCGGGGATATTTGACGGCGGCGAAGAAGATTACAATCCGGTTGAAGAACCTAACAATACGTCAGCCGCTATCTTCGACGACCAGAACAGTTCGCTGGCGATCACGCTTTTCTCCGGCTTCTCACTTATGGAAGAAACAACGATCTTCCGTCTGTTCGGGCGCATGACCACGTATGATATAAAGGACCGATCACAATTGGTGAACACAGCGATGACCTCAAAGGATGATGAGATCACAGTCGGCCTTCAGATGATCTGGTCACTGGGCCCGCACAAGCCGCACGAGTTTTAGGAGAGACTAACATGAAGAAATTATTGATCGTCATCGGCGTTCTGTTTGGGCTGACAGGCCTCGCGATGGCCAAAGTGGCGATCGTTGCTTCGAGCACGGATCTTGCCTCTATAGCCAAAGAGATCGGCGGCGATCTCGCCGAGGTCAACTCGATCGCCCAGGGGAGATCGAATCTCCATTATGTCGAAGTACTCCCCAGCTATATGCTCAAAGTGAGCAAGGCGGATATTTACCTTAAGGTCGGACTGGGGTTGGATATGTGGGCCGACGCGGTGATCGATGGCTCCCGCAACGGTAAGCTGATCGTCGTTGATTGCTCGACTGGTATCGAAACGCTGGAGCGGCCGTCAGGGAGGATCGACGCGTCAATGGGGGACATCCATCCACAGGGGAATCCGCACTACTGGCTGGATCCGGCCAACGGAGTCGAGATCGCGCGGAATATCCTTACCGCGATCACCAAAGCTGATCCCGAGAACCTGACAATCTACCAGGTGAACTTCGAGGCCTTCTGCTTAAAGGTCGAAAACAACCTGGTGAAATGGCGGAAGGAAGCTGAATCGCTGAAGGGACTCAGCGTAGTGTCGTACCACAACACCTGGCCATATCTGGCGAAAGCGTTTGGCTTTGAAGTGGTCGGCTTTATCGAGCCGAAGCCCGGGATAGAGCCGACAGCGTCGCATACATCTCAATTGATCGACCTGATGAAGAGCAAAGAGGTCAGGGTCATTTTGCGGGAGCCGTACTTCTCGCCGCGCGCGCCGGAATCGATCGCGAAAGCGACCGGAGCGACCGTTCTCGTCGCCCCCCCTTCGGTCGGCGCGGTCGCATCGGCTACGGATTATATCGCGCTTTTTGATACTTTGCTGAGCCTGCTCAAAGCGACGAGGTGACCGGAATGCTTGAATTACTGCAGCAGCCATTTGTCCAGATCGGGATCATGGTCAGCATGGTGCTCGCCGGAATCCACGCGTATCTCGGCTTTCATGTGGTCAGCCGGGGGGTGATCTTTGTGGATCTGTCGCTGGCGCAGGCCGCGGCGTTTGGCTATGTCGTGGCGATCTTCGCCGGGGTTGGGGATCATTCGCTCCAATCCTATTTTATTTCGCTTTCGTTTACTTTGCTGGCCGCGCTTTTGGTCGCGGTCAGCCGCACTCGCGACGACCGTATCCCGCAGGAAGCGTTCATCGGGATCATTTACGCCGGATTCGCCGCGCTGGCGGTGCTGATGTTGTCGCATCACCCTGAAGGGATGGAGACGATCCAGGAGATCTCCAACGGCTCAATCCTGACCTGCACCATCCCGGAGCTATTGACTATCGCCGGGCTTTACTCGGCGGTCGGGCTGTTCCACTATCTTTTCCGCGAGAAGTTCTTTATGATCTCAGAGAACCGGCAGGCCGCCGCGCGATCCGGGATGAAAGTGATTCTCTGGGATTTTCTGTTCTACGCCACGTTTGGTCTGGTCGTGACCTCGTCGGTGCATATCGCCGGCGTGCTATTGGTCTTTTCACTGCTGGTTATCCCGCCGGTGATCGCGCTGCTGTTTACTCAATCGAAGGGGAAGCGGCTGGCTATCGGGTGGACCGTGGCGGTGGTTGGAGCGTTGGTGGGAATACATACGTCGCTCTATTTCGATCTTCCGACCGGGCCCGCGATCATGGCCGCGTTGATTCTGGCTTTGGTCATCTCCGCCGCGGGACGGTTTTTGTTGAGACGTCGGCACTGACCGCGGAGTCGCGAGTGCTGCTTGCGTCCGTTATAGTGGAACGATACCTTGCCGTTCATGTCGCCCATGTCGGACCAGCAGATGTCGCTTAGCCGCCGCATTGTCGATTTTTTCGCGCTCAAGCAGAGCATGGTCGCCCTGATGGCGATGGTGATACTGGTCGGGATGGGGGAGAAGATGGCGGAGCGGTTTCTGCCGATCTACATTATCGCGCTCGGCGGCGGCGCGGTGGCGATCGGTCTGCTGAACGGTCTGGATAATCTCCTCTCCGCGCTTTACTCGTTTCCCGGCGGCTACCTCTCGGACCGATTCGGCACCAAGCGGGCGCTGCTGATCTTCAACCTGATGGCGATGGCCGGCTTTCTGATCGTCATTCTTATCCCCTCGGTCTATGCGGTCATAATCGGTTCTATCCTCTTCCTCTCCTGGACCGCGATATCGCTCCCCGCCACCATGAGCCTGGTAGCGCGAGTACTCCCGAAATCAAAGCGGACGATGGGTGTTTCGATGCATTCATTGGTGAGGCGAATTCCGATGGCGCTCGGGCCGGTTATCGGCGGGCTCTTTATCGCCGGCTGGGGAGAAACGACAGGCGTGCGGCTGGCCTTTGTGGCGGCGCTGGTGATGGCGCTGCTCGCGGCGGCACTCCAACAGATCTTGATCAAGGATGTACCTCCGGACAAAGCGAGCAATCCCAATGGCGCCGAGAAAAACCCGCTCGCCATGTTCCGGATGATGTCCCCTCAGCTCAAAAATCTGCTGGTGGCGGATATCCTGATCCGCTTCGCCGAGCAGATCCCATACGCGTTTGTGGTGGTCTGGGCGATGAAATCGATCGCGCGGCCGGTCACCGCGATCGAGTTTGGACTGCTCACTACGATCGAGATGGTTGTCGCTGTGCTCTGTTATATTCCGGTCGCCTATTGGGCGGACAAAACCAGCAAAAAGCCGTTTGTGGTAATGACATTCATCAATTTCACCGCGTTTCCGCTGGTGCTCTGGCTGTCGCAGTCGTTCTGGCCGCTGGTCGGAGCGTTTGTTGTACGCGGCCTGAAAGAGTTTGGAGAGCCAACGCGGAAAGCGATGATCATGGATCTGGCGCCGTCGGGACGCGAGGCGGCGATGTCCGGCACGTACTACCTGATCCGAGATTCAATTGTTTCGTTGGCGGCGTTTGGCGGCGCGTTTTTGTGGCTGATCAGCCCGGCGACGAACTTCGT
>JAMPYH010000153.1 GCA_023700785.1 Candidatus Zixiibacteriota bacterium | reverse complement strand
GTGAAGCTGGTCCCTTCATTCACGCGACTGGTGAAAGAGATGGTCGCGCCATAAAGATCCACCAGTCTCTTGACTATGGCCAAACCAAGACCGGTTCCCCCACTCGGCTTGGTGGAATAAAACGCCTCAAGGATTCGGGGAGATTCGGCCTCACTAATTCCAGAGCCATTGTCCGAGCAGGTAAGCTCCAGCTGGTCTGATGTTGTCGCCCAGGAGATCGCGATGGATGGCGACGGCCGGTTGGCCAGAGCATCCAGAGCGTTCAGCACCAGGTTATTCACAATCATGAAGAGATGTTCGCTTCGGATGATGACATGCGCCTGGCGGTCCCCTTCAACCGTCACTTGGATGGCCTGCTGGTCGATGCGCTGTTGGTTGGCCGCCAGCACATCGTCGATCGCGGACGCCACCCGCGCGGGAGTTGGCGAAAATTGCGACTCAAGCTTTGTATAGGTCGAGATGCTGTCGGTCAGCATAAGCGCGCGTGAGATCGACTGCTGGGACAAACCAAGCAGTTTTTCGAGGCGCGCATGGTCGACCGGAACCTGATTGAAGAGATCCTCGATCTTGGCGATGGACATATCCACGGGGAAGAGCGCGTTGCGGATCTCATGGGCAAAACTTCCGGCAATATCCTGCGCCAGTCGATATTTCTCCTGCTCGATCATCTGGGTCTGGGCCGCTTTGAGCGCCTGGTGGGTTCCGACCAGCTCTTCGTGAGTCAACGCCAGTTCTTCATGAGCCGACTCGATAACCTGTTTTTGCGAGCGTACTTTGCGCCAGACAAAGACCGCCCCGGACAGCGCGCCGATCAGGAGGACGATCCCCACGAGAATGTACGCCTTGTAATCAAGATACATTACCGTCAGCGATTCCAATAATGGCCGCTTTTCAAGCAGGATGAGGGCGTAGCCGTTGACCGAGGTCGCGAGGACTATGGGACGCTGACCACCGGCCGCGCAAAGCCCCTGAACGCGCTGTGCCGCAAACGGGGCCGAAAGAAGCATGTCGAAGGACGAGTTATACAAGGTCACCTGGCGATCGGTGGTAAACGCCAGCACTGAGTCGTAGCCGAGCATATGTGGCAGATAACCGGCGAACGAACCCAACGCAGGTATTTCCTCGGACTCCGCGACAGTCTCCAGAAGAGTGTCATACACCTGGATGGCGCCGCGCGGAGCTATGCCGAACAGGTAGGGAGAATGATCACTCTCCAGCTTGCCCATCCAAAGATCATACATGACTGCGGGAATGGTGATGGATGCCCGGATCATGTCTTCACAGTCGAAGGAGGTAAGCCGGGCTTCCGGCTCGCGTACGTCAGCACTGTCGTAGTTGATCATCAACGGGAGATTGTGGCTGATATACGCGCGGTGCGACGCCTCATCAAACACCAGCGGCGTGTTGTCACCGGTCTTTCCGATCACTCGATTGAACAGGATCTCGCCGGTTGCGGAGATCCTGATCAGATGCGCGTACAGATCGCCATAGCTGGGCTGCGGCTGTTCGGGGCGACTGGCATGCCCGATGATCAGGAGTGATGCCAGGCCATGCACGCCACACTGACTTTCCACCACCTGTACGGCGAAAAACGGGAACGGGACTTGCCAGCGGATACTCATGGATCGCGAATCAACGCAAACCATCACTTGCTGAAGGGGGTTCCTGGATGATCCCATCCGGAAAATAGTCTCAGACCGGCCATCGTGATCCAGATCACCGGAGAAGATAAACTCCCGCAGTCCGCGCCAAGGCGCATGAGTTCGATCGAATCCGGACGCCACAAAGAGATATTCGATCGGTTCGGTCCCCGGCGTGACGCGGCAGATAAACGCGCTGTCCTTGCGGTACCCGGAGGCGATCACGATCGGAGAGCCAAGAACGCTGTCAAAGAGAAGAACAAAGTCGTTCAACAGCAGATTGACTGGTCGCGTGGTCTTCGGTGTCCAATCCAGTGTGGAAAAGAAACCGACTTGCGCCGGCGTGCCATCCACGATCGCCGGATTCAGACAGGTCGCTCCAATACCGATGGTGTCGCCATTGACGATATATTGCAGGCATTGTGCTGGAACTGGAACCGCCAGCCGCCCAGCTGTCACCATATGCTGGTCGAAGATGGTGGCCTTATACGGCAGGTGGTCAGAGCCAAGTCCCGCCTGCACTGGAAGTCGTTCTCCCGCCAGCGCGGCCTGTACGGCCGCAAGGTACACCAATATAAAGGGTAAAAGGAACTTCATCTGGTTTCGAGTCGAAAGACCATTCCTCCCACTTGCCGCGCGTCTCCTAATGACCTACTTCCGCTTTGCAGTCACCGGACATGTCAATAGACCTGATAACTTTATGCAACATAACGCTGTTTTGTATGTCTGTCAATTAAGTCGGCGCGGACCACTCCCTATGTCTGTAGAGCGATCGGTCCCGATCGGGGAACATCTTCTTGTGGCTGCGTTTATGGAAATGTTGGCACGTTTCTGTTCACGATAAGATGGAGCAACGCCGCAAGATGACAAAGCTATCGATAATTCTCAGTAGCACGCGCCAGGGGAGACAGGGAGAAAAGGTCGCGCGATGGGTGGAACGCGTCGCCAAGACTCGGCCGGAGTTTGAAGTCGAACTTCTGGATCTTCGCGACTGGCCGCTCCCCTTTTATGATCAAGCGGTCACGCCGTCCGGCCTGAAAGGAATGTATCCGTACGAGGCCGTTCAGCGGTGGGCGGCAAAGATAGCCGCCTCCGATGGCTTTATCATCGTTACTCCGGAATACAACCACGGCTATCCCGCGGTTTTGAAAAACGCTTTGGACTGGCTCTATTCGGAGTGGAACCGCAAGCCGGCTGCCTTTGTCGCCTATTCGGGCGGGCAGATCTCCGGGGCACGGTCGGTCGAACAACTGCGCCTGGTTTCCCTTGAATTGCAGTTAGTGCCGCTACGTTTTGACGTCCTGATGCCGTCAGTGCAGAACCAGTTTTCCACCACCGGCGAACTTCTCGACGATTCCTGGACTAAGCGATTAAACGGCGTGCTGAATCACCTGACCTGGTGGGCCGAGACGCTCAAAGCGGGCAGAGCATAACGCGAGCACTACGAATGGTAACCGCCGGCCATCCCCCTTTGGCCGGCATTTTCTTTGCCCCCCACGCGGTTACATCGCGGACTCAATTAAATAGAAGGGACCTTCCGGCCGATAATAGATTAACCAATAAACCTTGAGCTCTGTAGGTAGAAAAGAGATGCGACTCAGACCATTCCAACTCGCGCTGTTAATTTTCGTCGGCCTGGTAGCATTCGGCTGTACCTCCTCAGTCCGGACGAAAAAGGAGTATTATCCAAACAAAAGAGTGCTCGAACAATGGGCGGAAGCTAAAGATCGGACCGGCCGCTACGTTCGACACGGCGATTACTCCAGTTACTACGAGGATGGACGACGCAAGGTTAAAGGGGAGTATATCTTTGGGCTCAAAGCGGGGAAATGGGAGACTTACTCCGAGTCCGGTGAACTCAAGCAAGTGCAGCAGTATGTCAAAGGCGAACTCAATGGCATGAACACGTCGTATTTCCCGAGCGGACATGTTGAGTCCGAAGGCAGCTACAAGAACGGCCGGCCAGTCGGTACCTGGGTAAAATGGCACCGCTCCGGCAAAAAGCTGGAGAAGTGGAGCTACCGAAACGGGAAGGAACATGGCACCTGGACGCGTTGGCACGCGAATGGAGCGAAAGCGGAAGAGGGGAAATTTGAAAACGGCTTGCGGCACGGAACCTGGAAAAGTTGGTATCCGGACGGCCGCAAACAGCAGGAGCTCAATTACAGGAAGGGCATGGAGCAGGGAGAGTATATTGCCTGGCACCCCAACGGATATCGCCGCCAGGATGGCCAGTTTTTTAATGGCAAACGGGAGGGGATCTGGACCGTTTACTCTGAGTCCGGCCTGGAGCAAAAGCAGGAATTGTATCGCGACGGCTTGCTGATGCCTCTGGCAAAAGACGAATAGACCACCCCCCGTGATCCGCGCGACCGGCCCGTCAGGCCGGTTTTTTTGTGTGCGAAAATCTGTTGCATCGTGGGTCGCTACATCCTATTTTTGGGGTGGGAGCAATGGTCCGAACATGTCGCGACAGATTTTGGAGTAGTAGCTATGAGTAAGTTGATCTCACTGATCATCACCGGCGCTTTCCTCGTCCTCGCCGGGTGTGGTGATTCGCCGACCGACCCAACCGCCGCCAACAGTTCACCGATATCAAACGAATTACCGACCGCCGCCCTGGATCTGGTGCGCGTATATGGCGCACAGGATGACGGCACCATGACCATTGAGTCCGCGGATCTGGCGGGACGGGATCTGGCGGCATTGCTGGCCGACACGAGCTTTGATGTGTACGCGGTCACCCTGATCTGGGGATCGCTTCATCTTGCCGATTTGCCGGTCCCGACTACCGTTACCATCGACTGGAGCGGTGGTGCGTCGGTAAACGGTGTCGGAAAAATGGGAGTGGTCCAGACACTCTCATTCGAGCCCGGACAGGACTCACTGGTGGAAACCAACGATCCAGTCTCGATAGCGTGGCACTCGGTCACGACCAACGACCTCGACGCGTTGATCTGTTATGTCGCCATGAAGCGCGGCATTGTCTATGTCGTGCCTCCTATGTTTGGCGTCCGGACCCTGCCTGTTTCATTTGAGGTACCGGTGGAGACGCTGACGCGATTCCAGGCGTTTTATCCTGTCGGTAATATGGCGGGAATGGCGATCCATGCCCGTAAACTTCGCCCCAACATTTGCCCCGAAGGAACTATCGAAGGGGAGTGGGTCCGCAGCGACAGCAGCGACATGCAGGGGAGATTCTCCGGCAAATGGCTGACCGCCGATGCCCGCCACATTGGTTACGTGAGAGGTCGATTCTGGGTGGACAACGCGTCCAACTTATTTGAGGGAGAGCTGACGAATCTCGCTGACTCGGTGATCGGTCATGTGAAGGGTCGATGGAGTTATATGGATCCGGCGATGTGCCCCTTATGCGGGACACGCTTCGGCATCTTCGCGGGCGAGATCATCGACCTGGACAGGAATCCGATCGGCGGTTTGAAGGGAGAGTTTGGTCGTCTCGACCTGACCACATCTCCGCGCGTATTAGCGCTGCGGGGACACTGGCGGATGAACTGTCTGTCAAGATCCGAACCCGGCCTCGCCGCGGACTGAAACATTGCTTTCTCGACCGCGTGCATTTTCTCACAGGCACAGGCTAAATGACCTTGTGACCACGTGTGATCTTGCCCAGACTATGACAGTTTTGACCAACTCGATCATTGTGACCCAGAGTGGAAGGCGCAGGAAGTTCTCGCCGATCACTCGTAATGCGGCGCCATAGTAGCCACCGCGCCGCAACACATAGGGCAGAATCGCCCGTTCGGACTTCTGTTGTCGCCGCACTTTGTCTTTCTGTTCTTTGGTCAGGCAGTCGCTTTCCAGCAGCCACTTAAAGATTCGAAAGTGGGCGTTCAAGTGGCGCAATTGAGCGTCCGCGCTGGGTCCGGACATATTCCCATCGTGCCGCGAGATCAAAGTCACGACCTCATCACGAAACAACACCCGCGATCCTTCTGAAAGGAGAACTCGCAGCCAAAAATCACGGTCTTCCGCCGCTTTCAGCAGCGGATCAAAACGAAGATCCCGCAGAGCAGAGTTGCGGATCACCACGCTGCAAACTGCCATAGGATTCCCACAATATAAGAGCTCGTGGAAGCGCGGTTCAAGGAGCCAACATCGTTCGTCCAATGCAGTTCCGGTGATCTGTTGAAGTATCTTGGTGCCCGGGAAAGGGTCGCCTAGTCGCAATCCGCTGCTCAGGTCGAATTGTACTCGGTTGCCAAAATAGAACGTAGCTTCCGGAGCCTTGCTGAAGCAGGCGATTGCCCACTCCACATGGTGTGGCTCCCAGAGATCATCGCTGTCGAGAAACGCGATGTATTCTCCCTCGGCGGCGTCCAGCCCGACATTGCGAGTGTTAGATACTCCTTGTTCTCGCGTATTCCTCAAATAGCGAATCCTCGAGTCGATCTCTTCGAGCTCACGGATCCGCTGTTCAGTGCCGTCAGTCGAGTGGTCATCGATCACCAGGATCTCAAAATTGAGATAGGATTGTTCAAAAACGCTGCAGATCGCGCGATCCAGAAGATCCGCTCGATTATAGGTTGGGATGATAACTGAAACCAACGGCTCACAAGACTGGACAGTGTACATATTCTCCCCGCATTACCGGTTAATTGGATTGACACTATACTATCGTGTCCATTATTGGCAGGCCGACTGACAAGTACTGTCAGTGAAAATTACGGCCTCAATAAAAAATCCACGAGAGCGCGCTTGGTGGCGAGGGAATCGACACTCCTCCTCTTGTCGTATCTGATTGTGATTCCATGCGTTGCATGGGTCGGCAGGTGTTCGATTTTAGCGCAGGCGCTCGACTGGACATCACCGGGATTCATCCGACAATCAGCATATCGAGACCGCAAACATCGTCAGGAGAGAATATGTCACTGCTTATTGAAGTCATTGAATGGCTGGATCAATCCGGCGACGAAATGATCTACCGCCTGCCGCAGGTAGGCTCCGCTGATTTCAAACTGGGCGCGCAG
>JAMPYH010000152.1 GCA_023700785.1 Candidatus Zixiibacteriota bacterium | reverse complement strand
GTCGCTTCGTTCTCATCATCGGATTTGTGCGCCAGGATGACAGACTGTTTGCCGACTATTCGGAGATCATCCGGCGGGTGGGTCAGGTCTGGAAGCAGGCGGATCCGTTTCTCCTCGAGGGCGTGAAGGATAAACTCGATGTTTTTCTCGGCCTGGCTGTCCGACAGATCGCACACCAGCGCGACGATATCGGCGTTCCGGATCAGGTTCAGCAGATAGGTCTCAAAGGATTCGGGCGAGATCGGCGGCGTGTCTATCAACTGGAACTTGACCGTCTCAAACTCTGTCATGCCGGCCATCGGCTCGCGGGTGGTGTATGGATAGTCGGCGATCAGCGGCCGGGCATGAGACATCGCGGCCAAAAGCGACGATCTGCCGGAATTGGGCGCGCCGATAAAGATCACCTGCGCGGCCCCTTCAGCTTCGATATAGTCGTGCGCCATACCCCCATGTTTTCCGCCGGCCTGGTGATGTTTCTCGTCAACATCCTTCCGAAGCTGCGAGATCTTGGCTTTCATGTCTGCCTGCAGCTTGTCGGTCCCTTTGTGCTTCGGCATGATCCGCAATAGCTCCTGGGCCATGCGGAGTTTCTCCTGCGGATCTTTGCAGGCGCGGAACTCGCGCTCCAACTCGTAATACTGCGGGGGTAGGTTGGCCGGCATAGGTATTAGATACTACGACCGAAGGAAATTGACAAGTGGCTAGCGGGTGCGCTTGATGTTGCGGCGAATGACCGACTCGACAGCTTCACAGACCAGATCAACCTCGGAGAGCGATAATGAGGGGTAAAGTGGCAGTGTCACCACTCGCGCGGCAACATCATCCATGACCGGCAATTTGCCGAAATTCGCTCGCGAACCGCGGAATGCAGAAAAGTCGGGGATCGGGATATAGTGGACGCCGCACTCGACTGCGCGTCGGGCCATTGCCTTAATGAATTGGTCCCGGCCCAGACGAAGACAGCCCGTGTGGAGTTTGATGATGTACAGATGCCATGCCGATCTACAGTGCGGTGACTCGGTCGGTAATTCGATACGATCCTGGAGATGCGCCAGATTGCGTCTGTAGCGGTCAGCGATCTTCCGCCGCTTCTCCTGGTTACGGTCAAACATCGTCAGTTCGCCGAGGCCGACCGAAGCAAGGATGTCTGACAGGTTCCCTTTGAGACCAAGTTCTGGAACATCGTAGCTCCAGTGTTGCCCCTGTTTGCGCATATACGCGTCACGGTCGATCCCGTGACGAGCCAGCCGGCGCGCACGCTCAATCCAGTTCGAATGGCGTGAAACGATCGCACCTCCTTCACCCGTTGTCAGGTTTTTGGTTGCGTGGAAGGAGTAAACTGATATGTCTGTCCAGTGCGGTATCGCTTTTCCGCGGTAAAGGGCACCGAACGCGTGCGCCGAATCGGAGACGATCCGGATCTGCCGATCTTTGGCAATAGTCTGAAGCGTTGCGTAGTCGCAGGGATGTCCCGCTATGTCAATGGGCAGGATGAGCCGAGTTTTCCGAGTCAATTTGCGCGAGACCTTAGTGGCGTCGATGTTAAGCGTGACAGGGTCGATATCGCAGTAAACAGGTTCAAGCCCAGCGTTGAGTATGGCTGTCGTGGTAGCAATAAAGGTCAAGGGACTGGTGATAACTTGGCTGCCTACCCCAGTGCCCGCCAGATAGAGGGCGAGACTCAAACCGAACGAAGCTGACGACACTGCTGCCGCCTGTCGCACTCTGCAACGGGCGGCAATAGCCTCTTCAAATGCGACCGTCTTCGGACCTGAGGTCAACCAGCCAGACTTGAGCGATGCAACGGTCTCGTCGATCGCGGCTTTCGACAACTTGATATCATACAACGGGATCCTATTTGCCGGACACATGGAGTACCCTCTCATACAGCGTCGCCATCAGGTCGAGCGACTTTTCCCAGGTATAATTGGCCATCACATACCGCTGTCCGGCTTCCCCCATCTGCTGTTGCGAGGCGCGATCCTGAACCAATCGGATGATCGCCTCGGCCAGCGCGGCGGGATCTTCCGGAGGAACCAGCACACCGGTCAGATTATTGAGCACGACTTCAGGAATGCCGCCGACATTACTGGCGATCACCGGTCGCCCACAGGCCGATGCTTCGAGCGCCGCAACGCCGAATGACTCCCGACGAGACGGCATGACCACAATGTTATGCTCGGAAATGAAGTGGTACATCCATTGGTTCTCAATGAACCCGACGAGTTTGATGTTATCTTCCAGACCGTGCGACACGATCTGTTCCTGGATCTTCGCCGTCATCTCCCCCCTGCCGGCCATCGAGAGCCGGATATCGGGGATCGTCTTTTTCACTTCGGCCATAGCATCGATAAGAATGTCCGGTCCATAGACCGGACGATGCGCTTTGATGTAACAGATCTTTACATTCGTCGGCATCGGGGGGACTTCGTTCGGGAGTTCCACGCCAAAAGGAACGACATGCAGTTTTGACTCGATATCCGGAAACAACGCGACAGTCGCCCCTTTGAGATAGCCGCCGGTAACAGTGATAGCGGAAGCGTTCCCCAGGATCAACCCCAGCAGGAACCTGGTGTACCAGTGACGCGAGAACTCATTCAGGTCGCTCCCCCAGATGGAAACGACAGTCGGCTTGATATGCGCGCGAAGTCCCCAGAGGCCAAATCCGCCGGCGTAATGGACATGAACCAGATCCGGCCGGAACGCGCGCGCCTCACGGGCGGCATCGCCGGTATGCTTGAGATACTCGATGCGCGGGCCATAGGGGTAGATGACTGTCTCGGTGTCGGGGAGCTTCTCGCCCCCCAGGGAGATCAGTTTGATCTCAAAGCCGCGCGCCTGCAGGCCGGAAACCCATCTCTGGATATGGACCGACTGCGCCCAGCCGAATATGACCAACCGTTTATTTGCCATCTTTTCGCCTGAATAATAGCGCGAAGAAGTTCCCAAATCCAAGCATCAAAGCGGCGCCGGCGAAAGCCGCCAGGATGGTCAGTCCGCCTATGGTCAGACGCAGCAAGGCCGAGCCCAAAGTCGATCCGTCTATGTACACATGCAGCGCGTATGCGATCAATTGCCCGGCCAGCAGACCGATGGCGCCGGCGAGAAGTAAGCGGCCGATCGCGGACGCCAGATTTGCGGTAAGGGCAGGCGTGGCGCGCCTCGCGCAGAGCGCAAGTAACCCAACCGCGAACAGGATCTGGGAAAGCGACGTTGCGGACGTAATTCCGGGATAGCCGATCAAATCAGGCAGCCCAAAAGTAGCGGATATTTTGACAACCAGAGCGATCACCGCCAGCCAAAATACCGCCTTCACCCAGCCTTGCCCATAGGCGGCCCGCAGCGAAGACGAGATCACAAACAGCGCCACGATCGTGGGAGTGTACGGTCGGAGCAAGTTGACCGTCAGCTCCAAGGAGTTCGCGTCAAAGCGTCCGCGCAGAAACACCACCTGCACCAGGTCGGCCGCATACACATAGAAAAACGCCGCGAGCGGAATGGTCAAAAGCATCCCGCCGACGATCGCGTTGCGATAAAGCGACGCGAAGCCGTTGTGCTGGCTCGCAAGGTCCGCCTGAGAGAACCTGGGAAAGACCACCGACGCTATGGCGAACCCGACCACCGCGTCGGGCAACTGCACCAGTACCTGGCTGTAATTGAGTGACGAGATGATGCCAACGCCGAAATCCACGGCGACATAGCGGTCAAAAAGAAAATACGATCGGTTGAGCAGTTCGATCAACAGGAGCAGCGATATGGTGGAGACCATCCCCCGCAAATGATCCGATTCGAGGCTGAGCCGGTATTGCCGCAACGCGCCAAACGGCGCGAGACGCGCCAAAAGAAAGAGATTTTGGCCAAGCATCCCGCCCAACAGACCAACCACGATCGCGCCGACACCGAGGAATCGGTAGAGTACCAGCACAGAGGCTATGAATACGGCGTTCTCTATGATATATCCTCCGGCCGGCCAGGTGAATACGCCCCGGCTGTTCAACAATGCCCGCAAGTATGCCTCCGAAGTGCCCAGCACAACCATGACCGCGGTCAGCCGACAAAAGAAGATGATCTTTTCGTAATCGTCCGCGAGATGGTCTCCCGCCCAGACGCGCATCAGCAACGGCGCTGCGAGCATGATCAGGACAGTGATCGCCAGGGCGAGCAGGATACTCCGATTAAAGAGCCCCCAGACAGATCGCCAGAGAGTGGCCGACTCTGTTTTTTGGATCAGCCGCGTCAGGTGCGGAACGAGCAGATAATAGGAGGCGAAGTTAATGACGCCGTACGCCAGCGCGGGGAGCATGACGGCTATCAGGTAGAGATCATACTCAGAGGAAGTTCCAAACTTGTCCGCGACCACCATCTCACGGCCAAGGCCGAGCAGTTTGGAGAGAAAGACCACCGCCGCCACACCGACGATCGCGGTGATGGAGCGAGCGGCAGAACTCTGTTGGTCTCTGATGGTTGCCATGCTTTCGGAAAAAAGGACCGGCCGAGCCGGTCCTTCGGTATTTCAGAACGGGTGATGCTGGATCAGTCCAGCACGAGCCGCTTTACGGTCGTAATGACTTCGGTCTGCTCGGCGTCGGTCATTTCCGGATAGATAGGGATCGAAAAGACCTCGTCGCCGGCTTTGGTTGAGTGCGCGAACTGATCCGGCTGGTGACCCAGATAGGCAAAGCATTCCTGCTTGTGGAACGGCACAGGGTAATAGATCGCGGTGCCTATACCCGCCGCCCTGAGTCCTTCGAATACTCTCTGCCGTTTTGGCGACGCGAGCGTGTATTGGTTGTAAATATGGAACGTGCTGTACGGCATCACTCGTGGTGTGACGATGCCCGGCACATTGGCCAATTCACGGTCGTACCGTGCGGCATGCTCTATCCGCTTCTCGGACCATTTGCGCAAGTACGGGAGTTTTACCAGGAGCATCGCGGCCTGGATCGTATCGAGACGTGAATTGTAGCCGACTATGCGATGATAGTATTGCGGCTTTTGCCCGTGCTCGCGAAGGATCCTGCATAGGTCGTACAGCGCTTCGTCGTTGGTAGTGATGATCCCGGCGTCGCCTCCCGCGCCGAGATTTTTTGACGGGAAGAACGAAAAGCAGCCCAGGTCACCTAGCGAACCGCAGGGGCGGCTTTTATATTCCGCGCCAATTGATTGAGCGCCATCTTCGATCACTTTCAGACCATGCTTGCGAGCGATCTCGAGGATCGGATCCATGTCGGCCATTTGTCCAAAAAGATGTACCGGCATGATCACCTTGGTCTTTTTGGTGATCGCCTGTTCGAGTAGTTTTGGATCAAGATTGTAGCTGTCGGGCTCGATATCGACAAAGACCGGAGTGGCGCCGAGCCTCGAGATCACTCCCGCGCTGGCGAAGAAGGAGAAATTCGATGTGATGACCTCGTCGCCCGGGCCGACGCCGCACGCGTGAAGGGCGATAAGCAGGGCGTCCGTACCGGACGCGACGCCGATCGCGTACTTCGTCTTGCAGTACGACGCGATCTGCTGCTCGAGTTCCGCGACCTCCGGGCCGAGAATGAACTTGCCGTGGGTCAGGACATTGATGACTGCTTTATCCAGCTCCGGTTTCAAATAAGCATACTGGCGGGAAAGATCTAATAGCGGGACAGCCATGACGAATGTTACTCCTTCCAACCCTGGTTCTTGAGAAGTTGATCTTCCGGCACATCGCGAAAGACTTTCGCGGGAACTCCGGCGACGATCTTGCCGGCCGGCGTATCCTTGGTGACCAGCGCGCCGGCGGCAACCAGGGTATCCTGTTCTATGGTGATGCCGGGAAGCACGGTAGCGTTGACGCCGACCCGCCCTCCCCGCTTGATCGTGACGCCCTTGAAATGGGCAAAGCGCTCTTCGGAGCGGCCGATGTAATTATCATTCGATGTTGCCACGCACGGGGCGACAAAGACCCGATCCTCGAGCTCCGAGTAGGCGGTGATATAGACGTTGGTCTCGAGCTTCACATACTTGCCGATTCTGCAGAAGTTCTCAATAGCGACACCGCGCCCGACGATCGTAAAATCGCCGATTGTGACGTTTTCGCGGATGGTGGAAAGGTCCGCCACCAGCACCCGATTGCCGACCTCGCACCCTCGATAGATGACAACATGCGTGCCGATGATGCAGTTGGAAGATATCTGCGCCGCGGGGACCTCTTTATCCGACGTGACCGCGCTGTTCGCGGCTCGCATCGGCCGCTTCCCGATCACCGTACCGTCATCGATGCGCACATTGTCGCCGATACAAGTACCGTCATGAATGATGACCTGGTGTCCAATGACGCAGCCTGCGCCGATGCGGACATTCTCTTCGATCACGCAAAACTCGCCTACGGTAGTACCGGAGCCGAGCGTCGCTGATTTCGCGATTACTGAGTGTGACATTTATGGTTCCTTCGAACCTTTCGAGTGTGAGGAAACCGGGCCTGTCCGCCTGACTCCGGGGATCCAGCCAAAAAACGCGCCGGCGACATACATCGCCTTCTCATAATCCAGCGGCTGATTCTCGCGCAGTCGATCAAGGTACTCGAAGATGGCCGCCAGCATGATCGAGAAGAGCAGCGAAAAAAGCAGCGTTCCCCCGACGATCAGCGTCCGTTTCGGGCGGCTGCGCAGTTCCGGCAGGCGCGC
>JAMPYH010000151.1 GCA_023700785.1 Candidatus Zixiibacteriota bacterium | reverse complement strand
TCGTCGATTACTGGATCAAGTGCGGCGGAGGCCCTCGCACCCCGTGGTTCGTTAGCTGGGAAATTCACGTGTCGTTTCTGGATAAGGGCGTTCTTTCTTTGCAGGTGACCCGAGATCGCTTTACCAATGCGAATGGCACGCCCTTGAGGAGCTTTAATGTTCATTTTGGATTGCCTGACCTGCGCCAACTGACGCGAGACAGTTTCTTTGTAGCCGGATACGAAGCGTATCTGGACTCGATAGGGGAGCGGGCTTTTCGCTCCGGTGTTCGTCTAACTGAAGATGCCGATTTGGCTTCTGCCGGATATACTGAGTTTGGAAACGGACAATTCTCGCTTAACTCGAATTTTGAAATTCTGGACTCAGGGCTGCAATTCATGTTCAACGCCTACGAAATTGCTTCGGGCGCCTACGGATGGTCCTTCGTCCATCTCCCCTGGGACCAGCTTCGCCCCATCATCCGGCCCGGTGGGCCGCTAGAGTGGGTGCTTAGAGAAGAGTAGTTCGGATACAGCAAAGCCGCTGGTGTTGGCTTCCAGCGGCTTTGTTTCGTTAGAGACAAAAATGAAGCGAAATGGTCTCTTTATCTTGATACGAATGACTCCACAAAATCGTGCAAATCAGTCGCGATATCCTGCGCTTTTTGATACCGCTCAGCCGGGTTCTTTTTGAGCGATTTCGAAATGATGTGATCGAACAGCAACGGTATCTGCGGGTTAACCAGCGACGGTTTATCCGGTTCGTTGTGCAGGATCGCGTAGATCAATGACGTGATATTCTCGCCTTTGAACGGGCGGCGGCCCAACAGCATCTCGTACATGACCACGCCCAGCGAGAAGAGGTCGGCGCGACGGTCGATCGGCACGCCTTTCAACTGCTCGGGGGAGATGTAGTTCGGCGTCCCCATCGCGATCCCCGTCTTGGTCATCGAGTTTGAATCGATGCGAGCGATGCCAAAATCCATCACCTTTATCTTGTAATCAGACAGGACCATTATATTCGCCGGTTTGATATCGCGGTGGACGATCCCCGCGGCGTGGGCGTAATCCAGTGCCTGGCAGATCTGGGTGATGATCTGGGCGATGATCCGATAGTTGAATTTCACCTTCTTCCGGATCAAGTTTTCGAGCGTCTGACCTTCGAGGAACTCCATCGCGATATATTGTAACGGTCCTTCGGAGCCGACATCATAGATCGTCACGATATTTGGGTGCGACAACTTCCCCGCGGCCTGAGCTTCGCGGTAGAGGCGTTCTTTCAGCTCCTCGAGTTCCGCCGGATCATTGACAAAATCGAGGCGGATAGTTTTCAGCGCGACCGGGCGATTGATCGCCGGGTCGATACCGCGATAGACGGTCCCCATGGCGCCTTTACCCAATACGCCGCTGATCTGATACCGGCCGAGATTCTTGATATCCACTTCGCCCGAACTCGATCGGCCAGTCTCACCGATCTTAGAATTGGAGCCGGCCGCATGTGACTCATATCCGGCAACGATCTCCGGTTCGAAATCGACAATATCGTCATCTGCCGGCGCGGGAATGTTGCCGCGACCTTCGGCTGAGGTGGTATGGCTCGAAGCGGAAGTGACATCCGCGTCGAGATTTCGCTTCTCGTGCTCGTAGTAGTCTTCCGGCTTGTCCAGCGCGGTCGTCTTGAGGTTTGCCGGATCCGCCGGGTTTGCCTTCAGTTCGCGGACAGGCGCGGAGAGGATCTGGCGGCGCTCATCTTTGACTTTTGCCTTCTCGCTTGCTTTGCCGGACTTCTTGTCAGTACCTGGCTTGAGCGCCTCAACTGACAACATGGTGGTCTCAAGCAGGGGCGAGGCGATGGCGAATAACAGAAGTTGCAGGGCAATGTACATGGTGTTAGGGAGCGTCTGGAACGACGCTACCATGAAATAATTGACATTTGCCAGCACCAGGAATGAACCCGCAAGCACCACCATGCGATAGAGCAGCGGAATATGGGTGAGTACAAACGCCGCGATCGCGCCAAGCACTAACAGGATGATCAAGTAAGTCGAATTGGCCTTATCATGCACCGTCAGGTAGCGGCTATTGATTATGTTTTCCGCCGCCATCGCCTTGATATGCAGTTCGGGTACTCGCGACGCGATCGGAGTGGTGAACGCATCAGTTTGACCGGGATCGTCAAATCCGATGATCACCAGTTTACCTTTGATATTGGCATAATCGAAGCTCTGCCCGAGAAGGTCTGAGGCCGAAAAACGAGCGAACGGAAGGCCATCGGAGTAGTTCACAAATAGCTGACCTTGATCGTTCACCGGTACAGTGTATGATCCCATCGAGATCTTTCCGCTGTTGGACAGCTTGATCTCATCGGATTTGACCCCGAGATAGGCGGCTGCGGCAGACAGCGAAAGCGACGGGTAATAGTAGCCGTCGTAATAGATCGCCATCGGTTGATGGCGCACCACCTGATCAGCGTCAGGGACCACGTAATCAAATCCGAGGCGCGGATTGCTTTCCAGCAGACGCTCGGCCGGGAGAAAGACCTTGCGGACCCAAAGGCCGCTCTCTTCGGTCATGATCATGGCATTGTCGGCAGTGAGCGAGTTGCCAAAAAGATGCTTGGGATTCGAGGTCTTGGTGCTCGGGAAGGTCGCGAGGGCGATATCATACGGCAGCACGACATTCGGCACCCACGACATTTGGTCGGCCAGCACCTGAGTATAGCCCGCGGAATCTTCCTGCCCGTTCTCGTAGAGATCCAGATCAAGCATGATCGCCTTGGGATCGCCATGACCGACCGCGGCGACCAGGTCGCCCACCAGATCGTAGTGCCATGGCCAGCGTCCCAGCTCGTTTTGCGTGCGCTGGTCGATCGTGACCAGCACGACCTGGGGTCGCTGGTCATCCGACGCGGTCAGGCGGCAGAGCAGATCGTTGACGGATCGCTGTAGTGAGCTGACCGGCCCGACAGTATTGACGGCCAGGATGACCACAAAAACGCTGATCAGCAAAAAGAGTATGTACGGTGAATACTTCGCCATGGTGCCCTCGCTCTATCTCCCCGCCATCAGACGGTCGATCAGCATGGTTGGGAGTTGCGCTTGCTGCATTTTCTTCTGGGTTCGCTGGATATCATACTCGACCCGACGATACCTGACCTCCATGGTATCCATGTCATAGATGACATAGCAGGAGCGGGGATCGTTGTCGCGGGGTTGTCCCACCGAACCGATGTTGACGATATATCGGGACTCTTCGTCCGGTTCAAAATCATGCCCGACCTTGCGTCGATGCGTGCCGTTCTCGACCTCAACGAAGATCATCGGAAGATGCGTATGCCCGACAAAGCAGATATGCTCGGTAAAGCTCCGAAACGCGATATCCGCCTCGGCCGCGGCCAGGATATAATGCCACTCGCTCGGCTTGTACGGCGACGCGTGTACAAATCGTGAATTGCCGATGACGGCATCCATGCCGCACTCAGCGATGATGGAGAACGCGCGGTCGTTCAATTGTTCCTGGGTCCAGGCTAATGAGACCTTCGCTACCGGGTTGAGGTGCTCCTGATCCAGGTGCCCCAGCGCCGCATGCTCATGGTTCCCCATCAGGATGACATCGCAATGCTCCTTAACCAGCTCAAGGCAGGGGAGCGGATCGGAACCGTATCCAATGATATCCCCCAGGCAATTGATGGAGTCCACGTGCTGGGTCGCGATATCCCTGAGAACCGCTTCCAATGCTTCGAGGTTTGCGTGAATATCCGATATCAGCGCGAACTTCATTTCCCGTGCCCTTCGACAAACTTGAATGATGTCTTGCCGACTGTTACGAGGTCGCCGTTCTTCAGTAACGCCTGCGACACGGCCAGGCCGTTGACTTTGGTCTTACCTGAGCGGCCGAGGTTAAAGATGCTGAAGCCGGTCGGTTCCTGGACGATCTTCGCCTGGATGCCGGACAGGAAAAATCCATGCGCCTTGATATGGACAAACTTCGCTTTGCCGATCGTGGTGACATCGCGATCAAGGCGGAACTCCGAGAAGTCCGCGTTGTCTTCACCGAGAAGGACTGAGCCGCCGTACTTGGCGACGATCTCGCGTTCCATCCGGTCGTTATCCAGCATTTCCTTCTGGCGTTTGGTATTCAGCACCATAGTGCCGTCCATGTCGGCCGCCTTCTCGGAATCGGCGATAGAATCCTTGTGATAGACGAGCGAGTATTTGCCGATCATGATGACATCCTGATCGCGCAGCACTTCCTCGGTCACCTTGCGGTTATTCACAAAGGTACCGTTGAGTGATTCGTTATCAATGATGACCGCGGCGTTGTTGTTGAATTCGATCATCGCGTGCTTGCGCGAAACGCCTCGATTCTCAAGGACAATATCATTCTCGTTGGTTCGACCGATCGAGATCCGTTTCTTTTCGGTGACGATCCGTTCGATAACCTTGTCATCGTACTTGACAATTATCTCCGGCATACGACATCCCTTTCGCTATCTGTTACACGTATGATTGTCTGCGTATCACATACACCGCGGCGGCCGGGACCCAGGTTGGGATGGTCCGGGCTGAAAACGGCATAGTTCTATTGTCGGCAAGAGGATATGAAACCTAAACGGCCGCGACAGCACCCGGAACCCGCAATCGGAGAACGGGGATTATCGACCGGCAAAACCATTTGCGCCCGATACTACGGCCGACTATATTGGCGGCCAAACCGATGTAACCTAAAGGTCTGCAATGAAATCTCTTGTTGTTGCGCTGCAAAAGGATGGGAAGCTGGTTTCAGCTTCATTTGAAGCTATCGAAGCCGTCAAATCGATTGGTGGAGAAGTACATACAGTTATCCTGGCGGCTGACGCCGCGCCGTTGGCGACCGAACTTGCCTCCCGCGGTGGAGGGAAAGTGTTGGCGGTTTCCAGTCCGTCAGCCCGATTTTTCGCCGATGACGTTTACAGCGCCGTGATAAGCAGTCTCATCAAAAAACAAGGGATTGAACTGGTGATCGCCCCGGCTACGTTTTACGGCAAAGCTTTGGTTTCGCGGCTGGCGGCGCTGCACGGCAGCGGAATGGCGTCTGACGTAACCGCGCTTGCCGCCGATGGAGACTCCGTTAAGATCACGCGTCCGTCGTTTGGCGGAAGTGTCATCGCTCAAGTCGTACCTGCCAAGGGCCCGTTCTTTGTATCTCTTCGGCCGAAAATCTACCCAGAATCAAAAAATGGCGCCGGCGAAGTGATCCACGAATCGGTCGACCCGGCTTTGCTCGCTGGAAAAGTAGTCGTCAAAGAGATGAAACAAGAGTCAGCCGGTACCACCAATTTGGCGGAAGCTGATGTCATTGTTTCGGCGGGTCGCGGCATCAAGGGCCCTGAAAACGTCCAGCTGGTGAAAGACCTCGCTCAATCGATGGGAGCCGCCTTCGGCGCGTCACGCGCGATCGTTGACGCCGGCTGGGTGCCGTACGCGACCCAGGTAGGGCAGACCGGACGTACGGTCAATCCCAAGCTCTATATCGCGGTCGGGATCTCCGGGGCGATCCAGCATCTGGTCGGTATGCAGACCGCCAGGACGATTGTCGCCATTAATAAGGATAAAGATGCTCCTATTTTTAATATCGCCAGCTATGGTATTGTGGGGGACCTCTTTGAGTTGGTTCCCGCGCTGACCAAAAAATTCAAAGCAGAACTTGGCAGATAGAGATCTCCAGAACAGATTCACGCAGTAAAAAAGCCCTCGCATCAGCGAGGGCTTTTGAATGTCTAATGGAACGGTCGTGACTACGGCGTGGTGACCACTATGGTTGTCTCCGCGGTATCTGAGGCGCAGGCATTTGAGACAATCAACCGCACTACAAAACTACCGGTATCCGGGAACGCGTACGAGGGATTCAGGTCAACCGCGTTGGTCGTTCCGTTTCCAAAGTCCCAGAGCCAGGTCGTCGCGTGCAGAGAAGTCTGTGTAAATTGTAACGGGACACCGGTGAAGACCGAATCGTCGGCGGCCGTAAACGCGGCAGTCGGGAACGAATCCACCACCACTGTTCGGGAATATGAATCCTCGCCGCCATTGGTTCGCACGGTTAGGGTGGCGGTATAGGTTCCTGCGTTTACGTAGTTGAATGAAGCATTCTCGGTCAGCACGCTGTCATCGGCGGTGGTACCGAATTTCCACAGGTAGGACAGGATCGCCCCGGTGGATCCGTTGGTAAAATTAACCGTAAGCGGAGCGCATCCGCTCAGCGTGTCCGCCGTAAAGAGAGCGTTGGGCAACGAATCCCATCGCTGGACCGACTCCTGGAGCAATGTGCGCGCGTACTTGGCGTTGTGCGCTCCCCGCGATCCGTCCTGCTTTACAAATAGGTAGTTGAACAATATCCGCGCGGCATCGGCGCTCACGGTCGAGTCTATATAGTATTCTGTCGAATCCTCATCATCGCCGGTCAGGATATTCGCCGCGACCATCAGTGTGGCCAGCGAGTCGGAAAGCATTCTGATCGTATCCTGAATGGGACGGCCCTCCAAGTCGGCTAATGGAGAACCCAGATGACAACCTGAAATATTGCAGTTGCCTAGATATTGTTCTCCGCTCAGATCATCCTCGAGCCGGAACGTATGTTCGCCGTACGAATAGCCGACCCCGACGCCGAAATGACATTTCATGCATCCATCCTGGGTTGCGACTGACGCATGCGAATTATTC
>JAMPYH010000150.1 GCA_023700785.1 Candidatus Zixiibacteriota bacterium | reverse complement strand
GGCACCGGCGCGACGTTCACCGTGCGCAAGATGTCGTCAGGCGTCGGCGTGGAGCGTATTTTCCCGCTCTACTCGCCGAATATCGCGAAGATCGAGCATGTCCGGACGGGCCAGGTGCGCCGCTCCAAGCTGTACTATCTGCGCGACCTCACCGGAAAGTCGGCTCGTATCAAAGAAGAGTTGGCTGATACCGGCAAAGAGTAAGCGAAGAGATTCTGCTGAAGATAAAGGCGCCCCTACGGGCGCCTTTTTTCATTGTTCCCACGGTCCCATTTTGACTGACAGCCGGTGTCACTGGCAATTTCAGGTCGCTTTTGAAAAGAGCTGGATGAAAGGTCGCGGGATGATGCACATTGTTGCTACTTCAGTGGGGGGCGGAGGATCGTAAATGTCGTGTGGCCGTATTTGCGCTGCTGCACGATGGGGAGCACATCGAAGAGCAGTACTTTCAGCTCCGATGTATCGTGCTGGCAGATGATGATCGTCTCGGGCGTAAAGAGCGGATAATGACGAAAGAGCTCCAGCGTCCGGTCGAGCAGGCCGACATATTGCGGCGGCGCGATCATGATAATATCAAACAGTCTCCCCTCGTTGTGCATTCGGGGGACCGCGTCGAAGACGTCTTCGGTGTGGCATACAAGCCGGTCGCTGACACCAAATAGCTCAGCCTGGCGGTTGATCGCGTCAGCCAATCGCGGTTCACGTTCGATACCGACAGCTTCGACCGCGCCGCGCGAGGCGGCCTCGAACAGATACGAGCCGGTGCCGGAATAGAGGTCGAGGTAGCGGGCGTCGACGATGTACGGCATCAGGAAATCGAAGATCGATTTGCGCAAGCGGCTGAGGGGCGGGCGGGTGATGCCAAGATTGGGGGAAACGATCTTGCGCCCTTTCAGGCTCCCGGCGATAACAGAGAACTCGAACTGCTTTTCCGAAGGCGGCATGCCGTATGATATAGCGACCCGGCGAATAACAAAAGCGGATTGCGCGGCCGACACTATTAATGTGCGGGTTCCGCTTGCCATAAGGCGTTGAACCGAATTAACTATGGCTGGGTTACTCATGGCCAGACGCAAAGAAATTGTTGAGGAACTGCTTGATCTCTCCGGGATCGAAGAGAGCCTGATGGAGCAAGGGTATCAACTGGTCTGTGGAGTGGATGAGGTTGGACGCGGCCCATTGGCCGGCCCAGTGGTCGCCGCGGCAGTCATTCTCCCCCGCGGCCTTGAGCTGGCGGGGATCGATGACTCCAAAAAGCTGTCCCCTGAAAAACGAGAGGATATCTACCGCCGCATGGTTGACGCGCGGATACCGTGCGCGATAGGCATCATCGACAGCGAGACGATCGACAAGGTGAATATTCTGCGCGCGAGCCTGCTGGCGATGCGTAAAGCGGTCAGCGAGCTGAGCATGGCGCCGGATTGCATCCTGGTGGACGGGAGTTACACTATCCCGAATCTTCATCAACCGCAGTACGCGATCATCGGCGGCGACGCGCGGTGCAGATCGATCGGAGCGGCGTCAATAGTGGCCAAAGTGACGCGGGATCGGATCATGGCGCGATATCAGGAGTTGCACCCCCAGTTTTCTTTCTCCATACACAAAGGCTATCCGACGCCGCAGCATCTGGCGGAACTTGAGAAGCATGGTCCCTGCGCGATCCATCGACGCAGCTTCGGGCCGGTAGCGCAGAAACTCGCGCAATATGCGATCTTCGAGTGACAAACAGGCGCGCAATCGACGCGCCATCGGAAGCCGCTACGAGCAGAAAGCGGCTGAGTTCCTGATCCAGCATGGATACAGTATTATCGAACGCAATTGGCAGGCCGGACACAAAGAGATCGACCTGATCGCCCGCAAGCCCGGTCAGATCGTATTTGTCGAGGTGAAAGGCTCGCGTTCGAACGCGTTCGGGCATCCGGCGGAATGGGTCGGGCCGCGCAAACAGCAGAAATTGATCGAGGCGGCGCAGATATATCTTGAGCGGAACAGGATCACCGGGCAGGATGTCCGGTTCGACGTGATCTGCTTTATGAATGGAGTGCTCGAGTATTTTCCGTCGGCGTTTGACGCGCCCCAGGGCTAGCTACGATTGCGACGGGGTGAGCTTGTCGAGCAATTCGATGATCGAACTCAGATTGAACGGCTTCCGAATATAGCCGGCAAAGTCCGCAAATCTTTGATTGTTCCCCACTGTATCCGCATCGTCCGCGCCAACCGCGATAAGCGGTGTTCCGGGAAAACGGGTATGGAGAAGCTCCGCCAATGATCCGCTGGTGGTGCCGGAGGCCGTCAGGTCGGCGATGATGGCGTCAAACTCGCTCGTCTCCAGTTGATGTAATGCCTCGGATTCGTTCGCCGCGGCGAAGGGAATGTACTGCGAATAGTTGAGCGCTTCAGTCAGGTGCGAGCGGAATTCATCATCGCTGTCGATCACCAGGACTTTGCGGGAGAGCCGTCCGCCGCTTCCGGCTTTGCGGGCGAGGGTACGCTCGATCAATGCTTCGATATGCTGGATGCGGAACGGCTTCGAGAGGAAGCCGTCAGGGGCGGCCTCGCCGATCATTTGTGGCGACGCGTACGCGGTAATGAACAGCACCGGCATCCCGGCATAGTGATGGCGGACCATCTTGAGGAGTTGGATGCCGTCAATGTCCGGCATTTTGATATCAGTGATCACAAGGTCAAAGCGGTCGTGTGAGAGAAGATCAAGCGCCTCCGCTCCGCCCGGCGCGCCGATAACTTCGTAGCCGATGGTCTGCAGGGTATCAACCAGCAGGCTCAACAGCATCGGGTCATCATCGACCACCAGAACGCGACCTTTGGTGCGACTCATATCATGACCTGATCAGCGCCAGAAGCTCCGCTACTTTTTGTTCCAGGATCTGGCGCGTGTTCGCCTCGACATTCAGCCGGATGAGCGGCTCGGTGTTGGATGCTCGCAAATTGAACCAGAAGTCGGGAAACTCGACCGTGAGACCGTCGATGGTCTCCTGTTTACCGTCACCATATTTCTGTTTGATCTGTTCGATCTTGGCGGGGATATTCTCGACCCGGCTGTTGATCTCGCCGGAGCGGACATACGGGTCGATCCCTTTCACCATGTCGTGCAACGGTCTGTTTTCAAGCGAGATCAACTCAAGGCAGACCAGCATGGCGATCAGGCCGGAATCGGCGAACCAGTTATCGCGGAAATAAAAATGGCCTGAATGCTCGCCGCCGAAGATCGCGTTGTGCTGTTTCATCAACGGCTTGATGATGGCATGGCCGACTTTGGTTTTGATCGCGGTGCCGCCGAGCTTGCGGACCAGTTCCGGGACAGCGTGCGAACAAATGAGATTATAGAGGATCGTCTCGCCAGGATGTTTTGTCAGGAGTGATTTGGAGACCAGCGCGGTGGTCATATCGCCGCCGAGTTGGTGGCCGAACTTGTCAACGAGGAACATCCGGTCAGCATCGCCATCAAACGCGACGCCGAAATCCGCGTTGGTCTCGGCGATCTTTTTCTGCAGGTCAACCAGGTTCTCCAACTCGATGGGTGACGCCGGATGATTGGGGAAACTGCCGTCCGGTTCGAAAAACAGCTTGGTCACGTTTATAGGGAGTTTATCGAGAACCGGGCCAAGGGTCGCGCCGGCCATGCCGTTGCCGGCGTCGATCACGACATGGAACGGTTTGATCTTCGAAGGATCGATGAACGACAGGCAGTGTTCGGCATAGGCGTCAGAGATATCTTTGCGCACGATAGCCCCGCGGTTCGGACTCTTCACCAGCCAGGCATCGTGGTCGATCATCCGGTGCATCTGGTTGAGGCCATCCTCACCTGAGAGCGGCTCGGCGTTTTTCCTGCAGATCTTGAATCCGTTGTACTGTTTAGGATTGTGGCTGGCGGTGATCATCACGCCGCCTTCGTAGCCATACCTGCCGACGGCGAAGTAGAGCCCATCGGTGGAGACAAGGCCAAGGTCAATAACATCAACGCCGCTGTCATTCAGGCCGCGCGCGAGATGGTTGAACAGGTCGTTGGACGAAACGCGCATATCGCGACCAACCGCGATCGCTTTTGGCTTGAGGAAATTGGCGAGCGACGCGCCGATCATATAGGCGACTTCGCCATTAAGTTGGTCGGGGACGGTGCCGCGAATATCATAGGCTTTGAAGATAGTCGGATCAACGAACATCAATGCGATTCCTTTACGTGAAAACAACTTCCGGATTCAGCACTACCAAGTTACCGGTGATACACCGTATATCGGGGCGGCGTCCAAATCAACATTAAAATCATCCAGCCAGTTGAACCTCAACGAGGTACAGCCATTGCCGGGACATAAGATCATCGGACATTATCGGCCTTCAATACTGAACGAAAAAAACCGAATTTGGTGTTGCGGTTCCGCCGCTTACCGCTAAGTTACTCTTCCTTATTTAGACTGAGGTAATGGCTATGAACCGCTTTGAAATGAGAGTCGATCCCCTGACCCATGAGGTGTATTACAGCGTCCCGCTCAAAGGCTACTCGCTCATGCAGGATCCGATGCTCAATAAAGGTCACGCTTTCACACAGGAAGAACGAGTCGATTTCGATCTGGTCGGCCTGTTGCCCGATCCGGTTGGCTCGCTCAACGACCAGGTGGAGCGCGACTACGAGATATACAAAAACAAGGATACCGACCTCGGCCGCTATATCGGCTTAATGGCGCTCCAGAATCGGAATGAGACGGTCTTCTACGCGCTCTTGTTGCGGCACCTCGAGGAGATGTTGCCGATCGTTTATACGCCGACAGTGGGCGAGGCCTGCATGAAGCTGTCCCACATGACCCGCCAATATCGCGGACTGTATGTGACGCAAAATAATGTCAACGCTGTCGAGGAGATGCTTGGGCATGTCGGCCTGCCGAATGTCTCGCTGATAGTGGTAACCGACGGCGAGCGGATCCTCGGGCTGGGAGATCTCGGCTCCGACGGAATGGGGATACCGGTCGGGAAGATCGCGCTGTATGTCGCGGCGGCGGGGATACACCCGGCGTCGACGCTGCCGGTCTGTCTCGATGTCGGCACCAATAATGAACGGCTGCTGAAAGATGCGCTCTATTTGGGCGTGCGGAAACCCCGGCTGACCGGCGACGCGTATTACGAAGTTGTCGAGCGGTTTGTGCAGGGAGTCAAGCGGACTTTCCCGAACGCGCTGCTGCAATGGGAAGATTTCGGCAAACAACACGCCTTCTCGCTGCTTGAGACATACAAACATCGTATTCTGAGTTTTAACGATGACATCCAGGGGACCGGCTCGACCGCGGCATCGGCATTCAGAACCGCGCTCAAGATCGCGGGGAAAAAAGCGTCGGAGCAGAGGATCGCGATCCTCGGATTCGGACAGGCGGGAAACGGTGTCGCCAACGCCATAGCGTACATGATGCAGATGGAAGAAGGGATACCGCTGGCGGAATGCCGGAGGAGGATTTTCGCGCTCGACATGCCGGGACTGCTGCTGGAAGGGATGCAGGCAGAAGCGTACCAGAAAGATTTCCTTCAGCCCAGATCAGTGATCGCGGACTGGCCGGTACCAAAAGATCGTTCGCCGAATCTCGCGGAAGTGATACAGCATGCCGGTATTACGACGCTGATCGGGCTTTCGGCGCAACCGGGCGCGTTCACGCAGGAGATGCTTTCGCAACTGGGGAAAAACGCTGAACGACCGATCGTCTTCTGCCTTTCGAATCCGACCTCCAAATCGGAAGCTCAGCCAAAGGATATTATTCGCGCGACGGAAGGTCGGGCGTTGATCGCCACCGGCAGTCCGTTCCCGCCGCAGACACTGCCGGATGGACGATCGGTTCGGGTATCGCAGTGCAACAACCTGTACATCTTCCCGGGCACTGGATTGGGCTCCATTGTCTGCCAGGCAAGTCGGGTGTCACCAACGATGTTCCAGGCGGCGAGCCGAGCGATATCGGAAATGGTGACGCCGCAACAATTGCAGGACGGAGAGCTGCTTCCGCCGCTGGCGGATATTCGGAAAGTCTCTTTCCAGGTCGCGCTGGCGGTCGCCAAACAGGCGCGCGCGGAAGGGATCGGGATGCAGGTATCTGATGATCGGCTGGCGTCGCTTATTTATGCCGCGATGTGGGAGCCGCACTATTATCCCTATCGCTACGCGCGTTCAAAGTAACGATGCAACCGGGGCAGGGCATTCGCTCTGCCCCGACTTTCTCCGGTCGCAGTTGCGAAGATCTCGGATCATCATTAGTTTGGGCTGAACATGAATCAGCAGGAGTAAGGCATGCCGGTAGGCTTTATCGGTCTGGGAAATCTTGGGCGGGCAATGGCCGGGCGGTTGGCGTCGGAAGGAGTTGATCTCCTTGTCTGGAATAGGACTCGCGCCAAAGCCGACGCCAGCGGCCTGCCGGTGGCGAACACTCCGTCGGAGATCGCTGTTCGATGTGACACGATCATTCTTAATCTCTTTCATAGTCAGGCGGTGCGGGAGGTTCTGACCAGCCAATCTGGTCTGTTATCTGGGGGGATACGGGGAAAGACGATCATTGATACGACCACCAATCACTTTCGCGAAGTACTCGATTTTCATGCGACGGCCACTAAAGAAGGCGGCAGGTACCTCGAAGCACCGGTGCTTGGGTCAGTGGTTCCGGCCACTCAAGGGATGTTGACCATCCTGATCAGCGGAGCAAAAGAAGATTTTGAGTCTCATCGATCGCTGTTCGACAAGCTTGG
>JAMPYH010000149.1 GCA_023700785.1 Candidatus Zixiibacteriota bacterium | reverse complement strand
GTTCAGTGTTGAGCAAAGGGTGACGGAGAGTCAGGTGGCGGCGCAACTCCACTTGTAGATCTGATCGTGACGAACTTCATTTCGGGTGAGCGAGAATTCACCAAGGCTTTGGGACGAAAACATTAGAGTGCCCCCAAAGCCGTGGACTCAATCAGTCGATATTGCTTATTCTTAGGGTGAAAAAAGCGTCACAATTTCGTCACGATAGCACCTAACTCGTTGTTCCACAACGCGTATTGGGGGTTCGATTCCCCCCACCTCCACCATTTTAACTGACTACATTCCATTCTGTTACAGACTGTGCGGGCGTGTTGAATCTCCGTTTCACGGCAATTCCAAGCGCGCCTCCGGCAAAAACCGTCAATAACTGGCCACGACAAGCGTCGCTAGCTGGTCGCGGTCAATTGAGCTCGGTCGCTAACCTGAACACCGGAGATTGTTGATTGATCGATTTCTGCGATTCCTGTTGAGTTAATCCGATGAATCAGGGTCATCAGTACAGAAAGTAACAGGAGTATCTCGAACCACAGCGGCCGCGTAACCGGCCAGACCGCTCCGTACGATCTAAGCAAGGCCAACTTGTTAGCCCTAAACTCCTCACCTTTTCAAAATCAGAACTTTACGTCCCTTTCGAACATCGCTAATTTAACACGCAATGGAAGCGTATTTACATAATCAGACGTTGCTATACGGAGCATTCATCACATTCGTGCTCGGGATGCTTGCCCTGGATCTGGGTGTTTTCCACCGGCGAGATCACGTTGTGACCGTTCGCGAATCGTTCATCTGGACGGCCGTGTGGATCGTCCTGGCATTAGCGTTCATGGCCTTCGTTTACTATCGGTATGAGACAATCCTGCCAGGTCGAGGCAGCGGGGCGGCGCTGGAGTTTCTCACTGGCTATCTTATAGAGAAGTCGCTCAGTATTGACAATGTATTCGTCTTTATTCTGATATTCTCGTTCTTTAGAGTGCCCGCGCAGTACCAGCATCGAGTCTTGTTCTGGGGGATCATCGGAGCGCTGATCTTCAGAGCTATCTTTATCGCGCTGGGCGCTCTGTTGATCACGAAGTTCCATCCCATTATCTATCTGTTTGGGGCATTCTTGATCTTCACCGGCATCAAGATGGCTTGGGCGAAAGACAAACAGCTCCATCCCGAGAAAAACCCCATTTTGCGGCTGTTTCGAAAAATGGTCGCCGTCACTGCCGATTACCGGGGTAAGCGCTTTTTCGTACACGAAGGTGGTAAATGGCTCGCGACCCCGCTGTTTGTAGTGCTGATCCTGGTCGAGTCCAGCGACATCATATTCGCGGTTGATTCGATTCCGGCCATATTTGCAGTGACCGAAGATCCATATATAGTGTTCACGGCGAATGTCTTTGCCATCCTGGGCCTGCGCTCTCTCTATTTCGCCCTGGCCGGCGTCATGGAGCTATTCCATCATCTGCATTATGGGCTTTCGGTCATCCTGGTCTTTGTCGGGGTCAAAATGGTACTGTCCGACATATACAAGATCCCGATAGGCATCTCGCTCGGGGTGGTCGGCCTGATCATCGCCGGTTCGATCGCAGCTTCGCTTATCTGGCCCCACAAGAAAACAGAATCAACAGATTCTTCTAGCGACCTCAATCACAAGACCTGAACAGAAATGCGTTGCCTTGGGATTCCCGGCCCGACGACGCAGTTACTTCTGGCGGTCGGTGTGGATTGTCCGTCGGCCGCACACCCAGTGCAGTGTTACTATCAACCATTCTCATTCAACTGCCGGACAGGATACGGTGTTTCCAACCCGCGTTTGGAAGGGACATGGGCCCGGTTGACATTATGGAGGGAATATGTATATTATTGCCGGTCGTCGAGCAACTCCCGGGCCCGTGCGAACTCTGATTTCTTGACGAGTGACAGTACCTGTGACCTCATATTCAGAGCGACGCGTTAAAGCAGACTCCGGCAGTTACCACCTAGGACAGATCACCTGCCGCACATTTCGCCGCAGCGAGATCTGGCTGGTGTCTGCCGAACGGATTCAGATTAAAGTCGTCATATCAAAGTAGATTCAGGAGCAGTGAAGCATTATGACTCACGATAACGTCGAGACTCTTCGACAGGCCTATGGAGCGTTTGCCACCGGAGATATTCCGGCAGTGCTCGCCGTCCTTGATCCAAACATTGAATGGACTGAAGCGAAGGGTTTTCCATACGGCGGCACCTATGTCGGACAAGAGGCAGTACTCAGTAACGTCTTCATAAAGCTGGGCACGGAGTGGCACGGTTACAGTGCAAAACCGGCTGAGTATATTGATGCCGGAGACAGAGTAGTTGTCCTCGGCCAATATAGTGGGAGTTACAAAGCAACGGGCAAGAATTTTGCGGCTGACTTCGCACATGTCTGGACATTCAAGAATGGGAAAGCTGTGAAGTTTGTACAATATACAGATACAGTTCTGGTCCGAGAAGCTCTTTAGAACCGGGCTGTCGATTTCTGGCGATCACGAAGCATCGAGTCAGGGAGCGACATGGGCGAAATAGCGTCCCGATGTGCCCGTAATGACCGGTGATGCATTGTACCACAACGCAAGAACAGGAGGCCGACTACTCTCGTTGATCGACCTCCCGATGATATTAGCTGCCCGTCGGATCTAAGCGCGGTCGAAACGATCCAGCATCATGACCTTATTCCACGCCGCTACGAAATCCCGGACAAACTTTTCCTTCGAGTCTTCGCAGGCGTACACTTCAGCTATCGCTCTCAATTGAGAGTTCGAGCCGAAAATCAGATCGACACTGGTCCCAGTCCATTTAAGCTTGCCGCTTTTCTCATCCCGTCCTTCGAATATTTTGTCGGAGGTGGAAGATCTCTGCCACTTCGTCCGCATATCGAGAAGATTTACAAAGAAGTCATTGGTCAAGGTTCCCGGTCGCTCGCTGAACACGCCGTGCGCGGACTTTCCAAAGTTCGCGTTCAGCACGCGCATCCCGCCGACCAGGACCGTCATTTCTGGAGCGGTAAGAGTCAAGAGATTTGCTTTATCGAGCAAAAGCTCTTCCGCCGGCATGCCACGATCGCTTCGCGAGTAGTTGCGGAAACCGTCGGCTTTTGGTTCGAGCACGGCAAATGACTCCTCGTCGGTCTGTTCCTGCGAGGCATCCATTCGTCCTGGCGTGAACGGTACTTTGACATCGTAACCAGCGTCTTTTGCGGCCTTTTCAATGGCCGCGCACCCACCCAGGACGATCAGGTCGGCGAGCGAAACCTTCCTGGCGCCTGACTTCGCGCCGTTAAATTCCTTCTGAAGATTCTCCAACGCTTGCAGTACTTTCGCGAGTTGCTCAGGCTGGTTTACTTCCCAATTCTTCTGTGGCGCGAGTCGAATCCGCGCGCCATTCGCCCCGCCGCGCTTGTCGGAACCACGAAACGTTGATGCTGAAGCCCAGGCGGTCGACACCAGCTCAGCGATAGAAAGGCCCGAAGCGAGGATCTTGCCTTTAAGAGCGGCACTGTCCTGCTCATCGATCAATGCATGGTCAACAGCGGGGATGGGATCCTGCCAGATGAGAACTTCCGAAGGAACTTCCGGACCGAGATAGCGCGCACGCGGTCCCATGTCGCGGTGAGTCAGCTTGAACCAGGCGCGAGCAAAGGTGTCGGCGAATTCCTTCGGATTCTTGTGGAAATGACGCGCGATCGGTCCATAGATCGGATCCAGCCGAATCGCCATGTCCGCGGTCGTCATTATGGTTGTGACTCGCTTGGTCGGATCATGCGCGGTCGGAGCAAGATCTTTGTCGGCAGGAGCGACCGGGACCCACTGCCAGGCGCCGGCGGGACTCTTCACCAGATCCCAGTCGTATCCGAACAGCATATCAAAATAGCCCATATCCCATTTGGTCGGATGAGGCGTCCAGGCACCTTCAATGCCGCTGGTGATAGTGTCATTCCCTTTGCCGCTACCAAAACTGTTTTTCCAGCCGAGGCCCTGCTCTTCGATACTCGCGCCTTCCGGTTCGCGTCCGACAAACTTGTCGGCGGGGGCGGCGCCATGACACTTACCGAAGGTATGTCCACCGGCGACGAGCGCGACAGTCTCCTCGTCGTTCATCGCCATGCGCGCGAACGTCTCACGGATATCGCGGCCAGAAGCTACCGCGCTCGGCACACCATTTGGCCCTTCGGGATTCACGTAGATAAGACCCATCTGAACGGCACCGAACGGTCCGGTCAGCTGACGGTCCCCCTGATAGCGCTCGTCGCCGAGCCATTGGGTTTCGGTACCCCAGTTGATGTCCGCTTCCGGCTCCCAGATATCTTCGCGTCCGCCGCCGAAACCGAAGGTCTTACAGCCCATCGATTCCAAGGCGCAGTTTCCGGCAAGGATCATGAGATCCGCCCACGAGATCTTTTTCCCGTATTTCTGCTTGATGGGCCAGAGCAGGCGACGTGCTTTGTCGAGATTCGCGTTGTCGGGCCAACTATTGAGGGGGGCAAAACGCTGTGTCCCGGATCCCGCACCGCCACGGCCGTCGCTGATCCGATAAGTTCCGGCGCTGTGCCATGCCATGCGGATGAACAGCGGGCCGTAGTGGCCATAGTCGGCCGGCCACCACTCCTGGGATGTGGTCATCAAGGCAAAGAGATCTTTTTTCACGGCCGCCAGATCAAGAGACTTGAACTCCTCAGCATAGTTGAAGTCCTTGCCCATCGGATCGGAGAGGGGAGAATTCTGGTGGAGTATATTCAGGTTCAATTGATTCGGCCACCAGTCGCGGTTGGTCATCATCCTTGAATGGCCGCCGCCCGTTACGGGGCATTTCCCCGCGCTTTCTTTTTGGTCACTCATATTCGCTCCTTACATAGTATCATTAGTAATCATTCTTTGCCGAGGTATCAGCGCGCAGCACGCATTCAGTGCCTGCCTTGGTTGAAGACAGAATTAGTCTATATTTAGACGATGTATCGTTGTCGGGCAAAAAAAGGGTCACTTCTTCCTCCGCTTGCCGCGCATGATCACTTGAACATCCAGTATCTCAAAATCCTCAAAAGCCTTCCTCCCCCTGACCTCGAATTGATCCCAGGGGATGTCATAGATATCGCCGGTATCTTCATCGATGAAATGATGGTGTTTCTGGATATTAGGATCAAAGACTACCGCGCCTTCCCGGATCGCCTGCATCCCAATGAGCCGTTTTTCGACCAGCAGGTTCAACGTGTTATAGACGGTGGCTCGCGAAACGGTGGGGCACTTTTTTCGCGCGAAGACCAGGATCTCGTCCGCGGTCGGGTGCGCAGTGGAGATCAGGACAGACTCCACCACGGCGATCCTTTGCGGGGTCGGCTGAATGCCGCACTGGCGCAAAATGGAAATGGCGCTTTTCATTGCCTTAGACTAATTATCGGTTTAGACGATGTCAAGAAAAAAGGTTGTCATACTCTGTGTTGCCGGATACCTGGACCGGGGGCCATCGGCGCAGCATTTCAATTGGACAGCCGTGTGAATCCCCTTCGACCTAACGTTTGGGATCGTCGCCGGATTTCACGTTAGTCAGATGTTGTTTCACTCCTTCGAGTTCTGCCTTTATCTGATCAAGTTCAGCCTGCAATCTTGCGTTATCAAAGGCCTGAGACTCCAGTCGTTCCGCGGCCGGGTCAAACAATGCTGATGATCTTTCGGTCGAACCGAGTGGCGGTACAAGAGGGCTGACGGTGGTGTACGCGGTCGGGAAAAAGCACTCAGTGAGTTGGACATCATACACCGTGACCGAGGTCGCGCCCGATTTTGTACCAAGAGCGTAATACGGTTGCGAACCGGCTGATACAGGGAACAGCGCATGCGATGCGAGCGGAAACTCATACAGTCCAGTTGGCAGTGAAGCCGGCAGGGTGAGCCGGGCTATGGTCGAAGTCACAAAACTGGAAATGTTGTCAGATACACCAAGCATGCAACTGCTTTGTACCCCGTTGGCGTGCTGAATAGTGAAGTGGGCGGTAGCAACGACGAGGACGTAACCATCAACCGGTGCGGTCATCGTTCTCCCCGCCAGGAACTGCGGTGAGCCGGTTAAATGAATGCTGGTGTTGTTATCGCTGCCCACCCCAGGTTCGTCAAGTATCTCGGTCGCCTGAATCGCGCCCGGAGGAAGTTGGACAGCGGACGACCCGACATTATCGCCAAACAGGGATATACCGAAAGTGCCGTCGGCTTTCTGGAGATGAACCTCTCCGGTACCTTGATTCCCAACAATGATTCGGGCACCGAGTTCGGAAGTGGTCTGGTTTCTAATGTAGATCCCGCCATAGATACTTCCCCCGAGAGCATTGTCGATACTGTTCACACTCAACGCGTATCCGGCGGAGGTCAGGGGTGTCCGAGGAGAAAGGCGCTGAGGGCCGATCGCGATTTCGAGGAACAACGAGTCGTAAGTCGAGAAAAGCCAAACCGGTATTGGGTTAATGCTCCCGAGCAGATGCGTGAACAAGCCGCCGTCGGTATGGACAGTGGCAATTTCCAGCCACCGCTCCTCGCCTTCTGTTGGGTACTCAAACAACCGGAATGTAAAACTGTAATCGCCATCAGGGAGAGAATAGCCCGCAGCGTCGGTAGCTTTCCCCTGATAGCTTATCTTATCTGGACCCGCGACTGCCGGCCCCATGCCCGTCAGGATGAAAAGAACCACGACAAGAGAAAGCACCTGACATAGAACGATCATGTTCTTCATATTGTCTGCCCTTCAGTTGGATTGTGTGATGAACTTTTCGTGACAAGAGAAAATGGCACAAGTAGGGCCGTGCCGATTCG
>JAMPYH010000148.1 GCA_023700785.1 Candidatus Zixiibacteriota bacterium | reverse complement strand
AGGTCTTTGGATTCTTTTACATACATGGCGTTCGGCGGCCGCTGGAGGCGTCATTTGAAGCGACTCGGAGCAGCGAATCGGGGCGGGAGAAGCTGACAATTCGGACCAAATTCCAGCTCGATCTCGACGATTATGGGATACCGCGTCCCAAGGCGCTGTTCCTGAAACTGGCTGAGACGATCAATGTCGAGTGCATTTTCTCCGGCTACAACAACTTAGCCGGAACGGCCATTGAATTGCCGGCTTGGCTGACCAGGGAATAGCGGTTCCTGGCGATTTTTCTCCTCCATTTTTCTCTGTTGTTGACCCGGATTCAATTCCGGTCTATCTTTCAACCAGAGAAGAGGACGAGTAGTCTCCATGGGCAACAGAATTCTTGAAATAGTCGTTTATCTAATGGACAGTATGCGGGAGAACCAGGGGGTGCTTCCGTCGATGGATGATCTTACCCCGGACCTTCGCAGCCTCGGCTATTCTGACGGTGAGATCTCGTCCGCCTATTCCTGGGTGATCGATCGGTACGAACATACCAACGAGCCGTTTTTCGCTCAATTTCCCGAAGAACATCACTCCAATCGCGTGCTGACTCAATATGAGCGGCTGCAATTGACACCCGAAGCGTACGGCTTCCTGGTAAAGTTGGTCGCGATCTCGGTCATGGATGATGAGCAATTCGAAACGGTGCTCGAGCGCGCCTTTGCCATCTCGCCGCAACGGGTAAGCCTTGAGCAGGTCAAACTAGTGACCGCCGCGGTGCTGTTCAACGAGTTCAGCGAGGTAGAGTCGCTGGCGCTTTTTGATCCCAGGGTCGATCCAACCTTAACCGTTAACTGACATGTCCCTATCCGGCAAGAAAGTCATAGTCGGCATGACCGGCGGCATCGCCTGTTATAAGGTGCCGTATCTGGTGCGCGCGCTGATCAAGGCGGGGGCTGAAGTGCGGGTCATCATGACTGACCATGCTACCAAGTTTGTCACGCCAATGACGCTCGCGGCGACTTCGCGCAATCCGGTCTATACTGACATGTGGGCGGAGCGAGACGAGATCGCGACGCGTCATATCGAGCTGGCGAGGTGGGCCGATCTGCTGGTGATCGCTCCGGCGACTGCCAACGTCATTGGCAAAGTTGCCTCCGGCGTCTCGGACGATCTGTTGACGACGATCGTCTGCGCGACCCCCGCTCCGGTAATGGTAGCCGCGGCCATGAATCCCGGCATGTGGCACAACCCGATCACTCAGCGAAACACCAGGACTCTGGCAGATCTTGGCTATATGTTTGTCGGACCCGCCGAAGGGGAGATGGCCGAGAAGCAGTTTGGCGTTGGCCGAATGGTAGAACCAGAGGAGATCTTTGGGGAAATAAGGCGATTCTTTGATGCTTCCGCCGCTCGCGGTTCGGGACTGCTGGCGGGGAAGAAGATCCTGGTGACCGCGGGTCCCTGTCGCGAGGCTATTGATCCGGTGCGGTTCATTTCCAATCGATCTTCAGGCAAAATGGGTTATGCTATCGCCGAAGCGGCTCGCGACGCGGGGGGAGAAGTGACCCTCATATCCGGTCCCACCAGTTTGGCACAGCCGACCGGCGTGACTTTTGTCGCCATCGAATCTACCGCGCACTTAGCCGAAGCAGTCAACCTGCACTTTGAGTTGACCGATTGTTTGGTGATGGCGGCGGCTCCATCCGATTTCAGACCTGGCGAACAGTCTGACAAGAAGATCAAACGGAGCACCGCGTCGCTCCACCTTGAACTCACGCCGACCCAGGACATTCTCAAGAGCCTCGCCGGCAAACGCAGGGCTGAACAGGTGGTCGTCGGATTCGCGCTTGAGACCGATGACGATGAAGCGAACGGGCGCAAGAAGCTCGAGGACAAACATCTCGACATGATCGTGCTGAATAATCCGCGCACACCGGGAGCGGCGTTCGAGCATGACACCAACCAGATCGCGATCCTGCGACCCGGTCAACCGACCGATAACTGGCCGTTGCTGACAAAAACTGAAGTTGCCGCGCGGCTGATCGCGAAGATCGCCGACATGCTGGCTGAGCGGAGCCATTCGCCTCGCTCTAAAAGCCGTGGCTGATACCCCACCCAATGTTCACGACCTGATCCGTCGTGCGCTCAGGGCCCAACTTGAGCTTGGGGGAGACGACGTCATCATGCCGCCTGGATGCGGCAAAACTCGCGCGAGTGTCGGGCCGGTCTCGGCACTTCAAGACACGCCCGCCGAGATGATCTTCCAGCCATCACTGATCAAGACCGAGGAAGCACAACTGATGCCGAGAGTATCGCTTAAAGAGGATCTGACCGCCCCGTTGGGGGATGCCCATTTCGCGTCGATCGAAGATCATTACGCGGCGATCAACGGTTGTATCAAGTGCCCGCTCAATAAGTCACGCAACAAATTCGTGTATGGAGTCGGCAGTTCCAGGGCCAAGCTGATGTTTGTCGGCGAGGCGCCCGGCGCGCAGGAAGATCTGCAGGGCGAGCCGTTTGTCGGCGCGGCGGGGAAGCTGCTCGACCGAATACTCGCGGCGATTCAATTGACGCGCGAAGAAGTGTATATCGCCAATATCCTGAAATGCCGCCCGCCCAATAATCGCGACCCGCTCCCGGCGGAAGTCGCCGAGTGTTTGCCGCATCTGCATGAGCAGATACGGATCATCCAGCCAAAATTGATGATGTGCCTCGGTCGGATCGCGGCGCAATCCCTCTTGCAGACCACGGCGCCGCTCGGTAAATTGCGCAAGGTCTGGCACAACTATCACGGCGTCCCGATGCTGGTCACATTCCATCCCGCGGCGCTGTTGCGCTTCCCGGAGTATAAGAAAGAGACCTGGGAAGACATGAAATTGCTCAAGGCCCGTTACGACCAGTTATAGGCAGTCAGAATTGAAACAATATGGCTTATCGAGCGAAGACAGATAAAGAACTGGATCACCTGCAGCCACCGCAATCGACGGACGCCGAGCAGTCTTTGCTCGGGTCGGTTCTCAAGGATGACGAAGCGATCCACCAGGTGATCGGGATCATCGATTCCGAGGAGCATTTCTACGCTCCCCGCCACCGGATGATCTTCCGGGCGATCCTTGAGTTATACAATCGATCCGAGCCGTGCGACATCACTACTGTCGCCAACGCGATGGCGCGTGACGGTAATCTTGACAAAGCAGGCGGGCGCGTCTATCTGGTAGAGCTCGCGGAGTCGGTCGCCTCAACCGCCAACGTGCAGGCGTACGCGTCGATCGTGCTGGACAAGTCGCTGCTGCGCCGCCTGATCGAGACCTCGAACGAGATCTCCCGTTCCGCGTATGTCTCCGAGAATCCGGTTGAGGATCTGCTGGACGCCGCCGAGGCGAATATCTTCCGCATCTCCGAAAGCAGGCTGCGCCAGGGGTTCGTGTCACTGAAGCAGCTCGTGCACCACTCATTCGAGCAGATCGAACGCTTCCAGGCCGGCGAAGGGGCGATGGAAGGAGTGATGACCGGGTTCGGCGAGCTTGACGGCCTGACACAAGGGCTGCATAACGGCGACTTTGTCGTGGTTGCCGGCAGACCGTCGATGGGGAAGTCCGCGCTGGCGGTCAATATCGCGGAGAATATCGCGTCCAGCGACAAGCAGCGAAAAGGGGTGGCGATCTTTTCGGTAGAAATGTCCAAAGAGCAGCTCGCCCTCCGCATGCTCTGCGGCCGCGCCAAGATCAGTCAACAGAAACTTCGTTCACGCAGGCTATCCGATGCCGAATTCGCGACCTTGACCAAACATGGCAACGCGCTTTCGCACATGGATATCTTTATTGATGACTCAGCCTCGCTAACGTCGCTCCAGATGCGGGCCAAAGCGCGCCGACTCAAGGGTCAGTTCCCTCACCTGTCGCTGATCATAGTCGATTATATCCAGATGATGCAGGCGACCGGCCGATCTGAGAATCGCCAGCAGGAGATATCGGTTATCTCCCGAAGCATGAAGGCTCTGGCCAAGGAACTCTCGGTGCCGGTGATCGCCTGCTCGCAGTTATCGCGAATGGTGGAACATCGCGGCGGCGACAAGCGTCCGCAACTGGCGGACCTTCGCGAGTCGGGCGCGATCGAACAGGACGCGGATGTTGTGATGTTTGTCTATCGACCGGAGTATTATCTTAACGAAGATGAGCGCAAGGACCCGAAAAACGCGGAAAAGCTAGGCGTCGCCGAGATCATTGTCGCCAAACAACGAAATGGTCCGACCGGCACCGCTCGGCTGGCGTTTGTCAAGGAGTTCGCCCATTTCGAAAATCTCGCTCCCGGTTACCGTGAGCTTCCGTCCGATGTTGTGCCGATCAAGGGGTCGGATGACCCATTCTAAGGAGATCGTCGTCTGATGGCTGAAGTGCAGGGGCTGGTCAGGGTTGGACGTCGCGGTATCTCTGTCGTCTCCTGGATCGGCGGCATCAGCATTCTCTCCAGTCGCTTTCTCTATCATCTCAAAGACATACCCCGCTCCGCCCGCGTCATCTTTGAGCAGTTCAATTCCATAGGTGTCAAGTCGCTCCCGCTGATCATTGTTATCGCGGTCTTTGTCGGCGCGGTTTCGGCGTGGCAAGCAGCGTATCAGTTCAAGTTCATCGGCGCGCCGCTCCGGTACCTTGGACAGGCGGTCGGCAAAGCGGTCATTATGGAACTTGGGCCGGTGCTCTCCGCGCTGGTCTTCGCGGGTCGAGTTGGCGCGGGGATCACGGCTGAGCTTGGCACGATGAAAGTGACCGAGCAGATCGACGCCCTGGACTCGATGGGGATCAGTCCAAATCGTTATCTGATGATGCCGCGAGTGCTCGCCTGCATGCTGATGGTCCCGCTGTTGGTGGTGTTTGCTGACTTTGTCGCGATCATGGGCGGGCTGGTCGTCTCGGTCGTCGGGGTCGATGTCTCTACTGAGACCTATCTCAACGGCCTCAAAAGTTCGTTCCAGTTGGGCGATTTGGTCAACGGCCTGATCAAGGCCTGGGTTTTTGGACTGATAATCGGGCTGGTGGCATGCTTCGAGGGGTTTCGGACGCAGGGCGGAGCCGAAGGGGTAGGAACCGCCACGACCCAGTCGGTTGTGATATCCATGGTGCTCGTGCTGGTGTTTGATTTCATATTTACGGTGCTGCTGTTCAGGATCTGAAATGGCTGAGAGTTTCATTCAACTAGAGCGTCTGAGCAAATCGTTCAAGCAAAAACAGGTGCTTGACGGCATCAGTCTGGATATCCGCAGGGGGGAGTCGATATGTATTATCGGCCTGTCGGGTTCCGGGAAATCAGTGATGTTGAAGCACTTGATGCGCCTGATGGACCCTGATGAAGGACGCATTCTGGTTGATGGACAGGACATCGCCGAATTGGAAGGGGAAGACCTGGTGGCGATGCGTCGCCGATTCGGGATGCTTTTTCAGGGAGCCGCCTTGCTCGACTCGATGACGGTCGCTGATAACGTCGGACTTGGACTGACTGAGTCGCGTAAGTACACCGACGAGCAGATTGAGGAAATAGTGATCTCAAAATTGGAAATGGTCGGGATGGTCGATTCCGCGGAGAAGTTGCCGTCGGAACTTTCCGGAGGAATGCGAAAGCGGGTCGGACTCGCGCGCGCCATCGCGACCGACCCCGAAGTGATGCTCTACGATGAGCCGACATCAGGGCTTGATCCGGTGACGTCCGATGTTATCGATGACCTGATAGTGGAACTCAACCAGAAACTTCACGTGACATCGGTCACCGTGACCCATGATATGCGTTCGGCGTTCAAGATCGCCGATCGAATTGTGATGTTGTATGGCGGGCATATTGAGTTTGACGGGAGTCCGGAACAGATCCGCAACAATACGAATCCGGTGGTTCAACAGTTTATCGCCGGGAGCGCGCGGGGGCCGATAAGGGTCGCATGAGTACCATCAGCAAAAAGATCAAGACCGCCTATTTCTGCTCCCAGTGCGGCGCGGAACATCCCCGCTGGCAGGGTCAGTGCCGCGAATGCGGCTCCTGGAACAGCCTGATCGAGGAGCGTGTGCCGGAGCGCAAGAAAGCGCGGAGTGGTCCGTCGCTGGTGGAGCGAAAGACCATCGCGGAGATCTCCGGCGAACGGATGTCCGGCTATCGGTCAGGCATCAGCGAGTTTGATCGCGTCATCGGCGGGCAACTGCTTCCGGGCATGGCGGTCCTCCTGGGAGGTGAGCCAGGCATCGGGAAATCGACACTGCTTCTTCAGGTGGCGCAGGCATATTCCGCGCAGGGAATACCGGTTCTCTACGCCACCGGAGAAGAGTCTTTATCGCAGATCAAGATCAGGGCGTCACGGCTCGGTGTGACCGGCGAACATGTGACGGTCATTAATACTATGACGTTGGAAGAGATAACGGAAACTGTCGAGTCCGGCAATTATGGCGTCGTGCTGATAGATTCTATTCAAACGGTCACCGCACCACAATTTGATTCACCCCCCGGAACCATTGGTCAGATCCGTGAATGCGCCAACCAATTGGTCTCGCAGGCGAAATCGAAAGGGCACGCGCTGTTTTTGGTCGGCCATGTCACCAAAGAGGGGTTTGTCGCCGGCCCCAAAGTGCTCGAGCATATGGTTGACACGGTGGTGTATTTTGAAGGGGATAACGCGCACTTGTACCGGATGCTTCGCGCCACCAAGAACCGCTTCGGGTCAGTGGCCGAGATCGGGCTGTTCGAGATGGGACCGCGCGGCCTGGAGGAGGTCAAGAACCCGTCGTCGCTATTCTTGACCTCGGAGAATATCACCCATCGCTCCGGTTCTGTCGTTTCCGGTGTGATGGAAGGGAATCGTCCGTTGCT
>JAMPYH010000147.1 GCA_023700785.1 Candidatus Zixiibacteriota bacterium | reverse complement strand
GTCACTTCGGCCCATCGAATCGTGCCACCCGTCGAATCAGTGTAAAGAATAAACCGGACGCTCGCGCCGTTCTGGTTGATGGGAGTCCCGACATTGTCGGTTACCCGTCCCTGATAGCTGATCAACCGAGGCGGTGTCGCCGTTGCCAGCGAGGCGATCACCAGGCATAGCGCCATGCTCAAACCCAGCCGCGTCCCTTTTTCCATAGCGGACCTCCTTCGAAGAGATGTGAATTATTGAATACCTATCTCAATTTGGTCATTGCTGATTGAAAGGCGGCGGCGGTGCCTGGACCTGGAGTGAATCGGAGCCGAACCGCGAGAATCGTTCGCTGGCGAGCGCGCCAGATTGGACTGACTTAGTCCATAATAAAAAAGATCGAATGTCGACGCAATAGAAACCGGACGGCCTTAATTAGGTATTGCGTCGGACCGCCGCATGCCGCACTTTTGGAGGATCAGCTGAGTCCACTTTCGCGAAGGAGATCAGGTGCCAGCCGCGACAACCCGTAAAGCATCCACCAAGCCGGCGGCGATCGGCGAAAACGTCGGCGACGTCGCCCTCAAGGCGAAAACCGGCAAAACCTGGAAGCAGTGGATCGCCGTCCTCGACAAAGCCAAGGCATACGACATGCCACACAAGCAGATTGCCGAGTACCTGCATGACAAACTCGGCGTCCCCGGATGGTGGTGCCAAATGATCGCGGTCGGCTACGAGCAGGCCAAAGGGATACGGGTCAAGCACCAACGGCCGGACGGCTTTGAGATATCGGTGAGCAAGACCATTGCCATTCCGGCCAGCAAGGCGTTCGACGTGTGGTTATCCACTACCAACCGGAAGAAGTTCCTTAAGGAGAAGATCGTCCTGCGCACAGCAACTCCGCCGAAATCAGCCCGGTTTGACTGGCCCGACGGGAATATCTTCGAACTGCGAGTCTATCCCAGGACGCCGGACAAATGCCAGGTTGTGGTGCAGCACTTCAAACTTTCCAGCGCGAAGGCCGCGGAAGCGCAGAAGAAGTTCTGGTCCGAGCGACTCGCCATTCTCAAGTCGGTAGCCGAGGCTTAACCGCCGCCACGCAAATTTATTGACGACCGTGACAGTCCATGATATACTACCTCGGTCGGCTCGCGCCGTCCGATCGGCATGGCTGTTCCGGCGCCGGCAAACGCCATTTGGCGCTACCGTATTCGATTCAACGACGATAACCAGTCCGGGCAGATACAACCGTCAACATCCTCAGGAGGAAAAATCATGAGGAACGTCCTGATCCTGTTCGCCGTGCTCGTGCTTGCCATGGGCAGTTTCGCCACCTGGTCCACTGTCAGCGCCAAAGAGGAAACCAAAGCCGCGTCGATGGACCCGCTTGACGTCGGTCCGGATATCTACAAACTGGTCATGGAGAACGAGCGGCTCCGTATTCTCCAGGTCACTTTTGAACCGGGCGGCAAGATCGCGATGCACTCGCATCCGGATCATGCCGGCTACGTGCTCGAGGGCGGCATGCTTTCGATCACCAACGCCGAAGGGAAGACCCAGGAGATCACCGCCAAGGTCGGTGATTGTTTCTGGATCCCGGCGGAATCTCATTCGGCGATGAACCTGGGGAAGACGAAGATCTCCATTCTCGTGGTTGAGTTGAAAGAGCCCGCTCCCGGCAAATCCGGCGACGCGCCAGGCAAGCAATAGTCCTGATCAACCGCAAGACGGAGCGGATGAGCGATTCACGCTCGTCCGCTTTTCTCTTGGTATTCCGGCTGTCCCGTTGTAATTTTATCTGATGGGACAGAATCCCCGCTCACAACATCTACGCCGTCACGCGCATACCGACTATCGGTCGGCTGGCCGTATTCTCGATGAAAACGGATTGCTTGGCCTGCTCGATACTCTGAAAACTCCGCCGTTTCTCCTGATCCTCGATGGTGTGCAGGATCCGCATAATCTCGGCGCCTGCATGAGAACAGCAGAGGCAGCCGGCGTCCATGCGCTGGTCGCCCCCAAAGATCGCGCGGTTTCAATCACTGAAACAGTCAGCCGTGTTGCCTGCGGCGCGGCAGAGAAGCTCCCCTTTGCCCAGGTCACCAACCTCGCTCGCACGCTGGACCACTTGAAGGACAAGGGGGTCTGGATCGTCGGCGCGGCTTCCGAGGCCAAACAGTCGCTGTTTGATATCAAGCTCACCGGCCCGCTCGGTCTAGTAATGGGTTTCGAGGGAACCGGACTGCGTCGTCTTACCCGTGAGAAATGCGACACTTTGGTGAATATCCCGATGCTTGGCACCATCGAAAGCCTTAATGTCTCGGTCGCGACAGGGGTCTGCCTCTTCGAGGCAGTCCGCCAAAGGCTCAAGAAGGCGTAACCGCTCGTTCAACTTCGCAGGACAACTTAGGCCCCCATGAAACCAGTACTCATTGCCGGAACGATCATCGTCAACCTCGCGCTGGTATCCTACAGTATAGCGGTCATTAGCGAACAGCGCGGACATCAGGTTACGCCACGAGTTCTCCGTTTTCTCACGGCCGGTGTGTTTTTCGATATTACCGCCACGATCTGCATGATCATCGGCTCATCCAATTCCCCTTTCAGCCTGCATGGTATCCTCGGCTATTCGTCGCTATTCGCCATGACGCTTGACACTTTCCTGATCTGGCGTCATTGGTCGCGGTACAAAGAGGGTCAAGTACCGGACTTACTGCATCTCTATTCCAGATACGCCTATATTTGGTGGGTCGCGGCTTACGTCACCGGTGCAGTGCTGGTTTTCATGGCGAGATAGCCTCCTTTGGTGTAACAACTTAGGGGTCGTTTTTAGAGTGAATTGTCAATTCTGGCAGTTCTTCTGACTCATGGAACTATATGCGGTAAAAGATGTTGAATTGGCAGAAGTCCAGTTGGACAATAACAAGATTCACCTTTACGGAGGACCCATGAAAGGTACCCGCGTTTTCGCGGCTGTAGTCGCGCTTTTTGCTTTCTCTGCTGTCGGCATTCACGCCGAGGACTGGAAACTTGACAAGACCCACTCGAACGTCGGGTTCACCGTGCGCCATATGCTGGTCAGCAAGGTCAACGGACACTTTAAGGATTTCGACGCTACGGTTACTTTTGACCCGGCCAATATCGCCAATTCGTCGGTCGAGTTTACTGTTCAGACGACTTCGATCAGCACCGACAACGAGCGGCGCGACAACCACCTTCGTTCGGGTGACTTTTTTCTGGTCGATTCGTTCCCTCAGATGACTTTCAAGTCAACCAAGCTCGAGCTTGGCACCGGTGACAACTTTAAGATCATGGGCGACCTCACCATACGCGGCACAACCAAGCCGGTGACGTTTGATGTCGTTAAGAACGGCATGATCGAGACCGCGCGCGGCGACCGTGCCGGTTTCTCGGCTACCGCTACCATCAAGCGGATGGAGTTTGGCGTGCAATGGAATGCCGCTTTGGAGACCGGCGGACTGGTGGTTAGCGACGATGTCACTATCAATCTTGAGATCCAGTTGGTCAAACCGAAACCGGAGCCGGCCCCCAAAGGCTGATCACCGATCGTTCGACCTCGATTCGGAGACCCGTCCCCAAAAAGGACGGGTTTTCTTCTGTCCCACAAAGCGTTATCTCAACCCAAATCCGTTTGACAAAACCGCGATTCGGCTATATGTTGACCGTTTCGGCACTAAGATAGACTCAAAATGCGTCGTTTTGCGATATAGATAACGGAGGAATCTGGTGAAGGAATTTGCTTCGGATAAGATCAGAAATGTCTGTCTGGCTGGTTCTCGCGGCTCGGGGAAAACCAGCCTGGCTGATACGCTTGCGTTCATTCTGGGCGCCAATAACCGGGTCGGACGAGTTGATGAGGGTTCCTCCTTGTTTGACTATGGCGACGGGGAGATCTCTCGGAAGACCTCGCTCTCGCTCAAGCTGCTCGCGGCGGTTCACCAGGAAACCAAGATCAATCTGCTTGACTGCCCTGGGCATGTCGAGTTTATGGGCGAGCTGCTGTCCGCGATGAAAGTGTGTGAAACCGTCGGGATTGTAATCGATGCCGCGTCAGGCATCGAGATCGGTACGCGCATTCAGTGGCGGGCAATGTCGGATAACGGGATGGCCCGCTTCTTTTTTGTCAACAAGATGGATCGCGAGCATGTCAAGTGGCGCACCGCCCTTGACTCCATCCAGAACGCCATCGGCAAACATGCCGTAGCGGTTCAGATCCCGATCGGCGAGGCGGAGACGTTCAAGGGAGTGGTCGATCTGCTCCACATGAAGGCATATACTTTCGATGCTCAGGGGAAGCGCCAGGATATCGACATCCCAGGGGATCTGAAAGCTGACGCCGAAGCGCAGCGAGAGGCGCTGATAGAGGTCGCCGCCGAGACCGACGACGCCTTGATGGAAAAGTACTTTGCTGACGGTACTCTTTCTGACGCCGAAGTTTTGACCGGCCTGCGCAACGGCATGCTCAAGGGCCAGCTGTTCCCTGTGTTATTCGGCTCCATGGCGAAAAATATCGGCGCACGACTGATCCTGGATTTCATAGTTGAGTACCTTCCGGCGCCGAATCAGGTAGCGCCTGAGTCAGCCATCAAGACAAATTCGAAAGAGCCACTCCAGATCAAATGCGATCCTTCAGGAAAGACAGTCGCATTTGTTTTCAAAACGATCTCCGAGAGCCATATGGGAGACATGTCTTTCTTCCGGGTTTATTCCGGCGCGGTTCGCCCCAGCCTGGAATTGGTCAACCAGCAGACGTCGTCGTCTGAGCGGATCGGACATATCTATACCTTCCAGGGGAAAAATCGTATCGACATCGACGGCGCCGCCGCCGGAGATATCGGCGCGTTGGTCAAGCTGCGTGACACGCACAGCGGTAATACTCTTGCCGAGAAAGATTTTTCAGTGACCATTCCGGTCGTCGCCTTCCCCAATCCGGTCATGGATGTGGCGGTGAAGCCGAAAGCCAAAGGGGAGGAAGAAAAGATCGGGACCGGTCTGAACAAACTTCACGAGGAAGACCCGACGTTTCGTGTCGTTAACGACGGCGCTCTGCACCAGTTGGTGCTGTACGCACAGGGTTCGACTCATATTGAAGTACTAATGGAGAAGCTGCAGAAGCGCTTTGGTGTGGAGGCCGACCTGGCCAAGCCGAAGATCGCTTACCGTGAAACGGTGCGCGGCAAGGTTGAGAAACAGTACAAGCATAAAAAGCAGTCCGGCGGTCGTGGCCAGTACGGCGATGTCTATATCCGCATCGAGCCAAACCAGCGGGGCGCGGGGTTCGAGTTCCTCAACGAGATCACCGGTGGTGTGATCCCCGGCAAGTATATCCCGGCAGTCGAAAAGGGGGTAATCGAACAGATGCACCATGGCGGTTTGGCCGGCGCGCCAGTTGTGGATGTTAAGGTCGCGCTCTACTTCGGATCCTATCACGATGTTGACTCCTCGGATATGGCATTCAAGATCGCCGGTTCCATGGCCTTCAAGGAAGGCTTCCTGGAGTGCAAACCGGTTCTCCTCGAGCCGATCTTCAATCTCGAGGTGCTCGTGCCGAACGAGTTCACGGGCGATGTGATGGGAGACCTGTCGTCCCGCCGCGGGAAGGTGCAGGGGATGGATCCGGACGGTCCCAACCAGAAGATCCGCGCCCAGGTTCCGCAGGCGGAGCTCTACCAGTATTCTGTGGATCTTCGTTCAATGACTCAGGGACAGGGGCTTTATACTGTCGAGTTCTCGCATTACGAAGATGTTCCACGGGAGACCGCCGATAAGATCATCGCCGAGGCGAAAGCGATGGCCGCGGCAGAAGCCTAGATATTCGCTCCCACTGATACTTGATACCAATAAGCGGCAGGTCTCACGACTTGCCGCTTCTCATTTGGCGGCTTTCGCGGCCTACGGCGCAAAAAAAAGAGGAGAGCCGTTCGGCTCTCCTCCATTTTGTCAGAATGGTTCAGATCTTACTGAACGTGGCACTGACGGCAGAGGCCCATGTAGTTGGCGCCGCCACCATCTTCGGTGATCGCGGTCATCGCCCCAGTCGTGTAATCGTAGTCCGGGAAGATGAGGCCATAGGCGTTCTTAGTGCCGTGCGCCTTGTGGCAGGTCATGCAGCTCGGCGTGTGGCTTACAGTCGAAGTCGCTCCGAGAGCGGTGCCCTGAGTTCCCCAATCCTCAAGCGGAGACATAACTTTCACGCGATAGAGGCGGGCGCCCCAGGCGCGGGAAACAGAGGAGTGGCCACCGGTGAGTCCGCCGATATTGGCGTCGGCAACCGGGTGACGGAGCCAGCCGGCTCCAGCCGTCGGATAGGTTTGGTCGCGCATGTTGGTGTTGGCCGCGTTGCCGTGGAAGTCACCATGGCACTTTGAGCAGAACAGCGCGTAGTCGGACGCCGTCGAAACCGGCTCAGCGAAATCAACGTCAGCATTGTCATAGGACGCCGGGATGCGCTCAAACACATCCTTGGTCGGGTCGAAAGTCCCAACCGCATAGCTCATATAGCCGGCCGCAGCAGAGCTGCCGGGCCACGAGAGGTTGCGATAGATGGAAGTAGCGGTGGCACCCGAGCCGGCTTTGCGGCCATGCTGCGTGTGGCAGTCAACGCAATCCAGACCGTCTGAGTTGGTCCAGGAGGTAGTGCCACTGGCTCCGGTCTGGCCAGGAGCGAGACCCGCGAATCCGAGGGAGTGACCATCGGACTCGTGGTAGCCGGTGACGGTCCCGCCGGCGATGTTCAACGCGCCACCGAGACGGTTCGTGACCGCGCCAGTCGGAGCGCCGAGAACGTCCGGAGCCCAGAAATTACCATCATGGCAGGTCAAGCAGAGCTCGTTGACATGATTGCGCAGTAAATAGTGGAACGGACCGCCG
>JAMPYH010000146.1 GCA_023700785.1 Candidatus Zixiibacteriota bacterium | reverse complement strand
CCGGAATCTCCCGCGATCAACGCCGGCGACTCCACCACGTATGATCTCGACGGTTCCATCTCTGATCTCGGCATCTACGGCGGGCCCCAGGCGCGTAAGCGCTGATTCTCCTGCCGGTTGTGCCGTTTGTTAGATTCTCATACGCTCCGGTTTTTGTCTCACCCTTCGCTTTTTCCCTGCCGATAAACGGTACAACGTATCGGAACAGTTATTCAACCGGAGGAATATCCATGTTTAATGTTCGCGGATCAGTCAGTCTATTGTGCATAGCAGTGCTGATGCTTGTGGTCGGTTGCTCCGACAAAAACTCAACGGAACCGATCGCCAAAACCGCCGGCGACACGACAGCCTCGGAATATCAGGCCGCCTCGGAGGTTTTCGAAGTCGCCGATGAGATCAGCTCGGATGGATTTGAAGAAGCGTTCACCATGATCGGCGAGATCATGTCGGCGCAGACTTCGCCGCGCCTCGGCCAATTCACCGCGACCGCGGTGGCGGCCGACACCCTTGAGTTCCATTTCGACAGCGAATACTGGTATCGTGTCCATAGCGAGACCGACACGCAGTGGGTCGAAGGGACCGGCAGCTACGACGGCATCATCGAATGGTATGTGCGCGATTCATTGCAGTTCCGCCATGGCGCCTCCGCGGTGATGGTCCCGGATTCCGCGCTCCTGACTGAACTTCGCTTTGGCCGTCTGGCCGAAGGTTGGAACCTGATCGACGCTGACTCCCTTTGGATCGCCCAGAACGCGATCTTTGTCGGCCAGCCGGGCGAGATCGCCGGACGCGGTGACATTATCGCCAACGGCACCGGCGCGATCCATGGCGCCTCGGCAGAACATGTCGGACCCGACTCCGCCGGTTACAATTGCGCTTTTGGTTTTGACCTGACCGGCTCCTGGAATCAGATCGCCATGAATCTCTTCGCCGTGATGGAACTCGACGGTTGCCCCAGCTCGGGAAGTATCGTGCACAACGGTTCGTTAAGCGCGGATTGCGTCAATGAGACCGACACCGTGCAATTCAACGGCCACTGGATGGCGAGCCTGACATTTGACAACGGCACCGAGACCGGCGTCTTTGAGAATGAGACCACCCGCTGGACAGTCACCCGCGAATGCGGCCCGACTCAACCGGTCATGATCGGTCGCAAGTAAACCGCGATTCATAAACTGAAAAAAGGCCCCGTTTTCCGGGGCCTTTTTGTTGCTTATGCGTGAGGAAAGCGATCAACGGACAAAACGAGTAGGATCGGTTATCGACGCGTGCAACGCTGAGACCGCGGCGGTCGCGGGGGAACAATAATAAATATCCGCCTTGCTCTGTTTCAGCGCCAGCGATTGCGTACTGCACGTGGTGGTCAGGCACCGTTCACCGTCCGCCAGCGCGCCGGCGAGTGAAAGCATCCCCGACGATCCCGAAGCCAGTATCACCGCGCCCGCTTCAACCAGCACTCGCACCAATCCTTTATTCAGCGCTTCAAGATAGACCGCGCGCGATGCCGGCATCACCAGCAGCCGACAATCGGCATGCACCTGCTTCCCTTTAAGAATATCCGCGACCACGCGAAGATCATCAAAGCGTCCGGAGGTCAGTGAACCTATCACGATCAGACTAACCGTCACGCCTTCCAGTTCGCCGGCGGCCTTGATATGATCACCGGAGGTAGGACATTGGACCAGGGGAGAGAGATGGTCAATACTGACCTGGAGCAGGTCGCTGTATTCGGCGTTTTTATCCGGTATGACCGGCTTGTATCCCGACGGATATCGCCCGGCCAGATAGCGACGGGTGGTGGCGTCGTACGGCAGCAACGCCCCCGCGGCATGCAACTCCGCCGAGAATGCCGCCACCGCCATCCGCTCGCTCTGCGTCATCTGCCCGACGATCGATCCGCCATATTCGATAACTTTGCCTGAGAGCGCGTGATCTCCCACTTGGCGCTTGACCGCGAGCATGATATCCCGGGCGGCGATCGCCCGGTTGCGGCGTCCGGTAATGGAAAGTCGAACAGAGTCGGGCACCTTGATCGATGCCTCGCCGTGCGCCCAGACGTTGGCGATCGCCTCAGACCGATACGGTATCCCCAACGCGCCAACCGCGCCATGGATCACCGACAGATCGTCCGTCCCAAGGATCAACTGGCCGGGGAGCGCGAGTCCTTTCTCTATCACCACTTGATGGCAGATGCCGTCGCGAAGGTCATAGACATGCTTGACGCGCTGGCGCCGCAGAAAATCGCGCGTCGCCTGAAAATGACTGCTCCCGTTCCCGTGCGCCTCAAAAAGATGGTGATCGAGCGACACCACGACTTTGTTGGGATTCCAGAGATAATCCGCGCCCGACTCCCGGAACTGCTGAAGGATCCTGCCGGTATCGGACTGGGTAATGACATTGTCGGGCTCTACCGTGATCTCCTCGCCCACCTCGATCCGCTCGACATCGAGCAAACGGGAGAACACCTTCTGCGCTATGGTTTGTTTGCCGTAGAGTGAAACCGAATGCTGGCTGGTTTTCACACCGGGGAAATTCAGTTCAAGTTGCTCCAGCTTCAGGAATGCCGGCTTCTCTTTGATGCCGTACCGCCGCCGCCAGTTGTAGAACGCCGCTTTGGAGAGCCCTAATTCGAGTCCCGCTTTTTCGTCGTCGCCGTATCGCTCCCAGAGATTCCGAACTTCCGGTTCCGAGAACTTCGGCAATGAGTGCTTGGCGATGTTCTTTTTGCGCCGCCAGTAGGCGACCAGATATGCCGGCACGCCTCCCAACCGTTCGCCGATCTTCTCGTCGGTCTTGTAGAGTTTCTGCAGCTGCATCAACTCGGTCTTGGTCGGGGCGGTCCGTCGGCGATTCATAGCGACCGAAACGCCTTTCTCAGCCGTTCAAAGACCGGCTCCAACGGGACCGACACCACATTGGTCTTGCCGAGCACCGGCATAAAATTGGTGTCGCCGATCCAGCGCGGCACGATATGCATGTGCAGATGTCCCGGTACCCCGGCGCCGGAGCCGCGCCCAAGATTCATGCCGATATTCATCGACTGCGGCTTCAGCGTCTTTTTGATCACTTTCACCGTCAATCGCGTCAGTTCGAAAAACTCATTGGCTTCTTCCGGGGTCATCTTCTCGATATGGCCGACATGGCGATTCGGCACTACCAGCGCGTGGCCGGTGTTGTACGGGAACTTATTCAGGATGACAAAGACCTTCCGCCCCCGATGGATCACCAGATTCTCCACCGAATCTTTCATCTTGAAGCGTTTGCAGAAAACGCAGCCCTTTTCTTTTTTGCTCAGGACAAACGCAGAGCGCCACGGTGCCCAGAGAATATCATTTGGCATAGATGCCAAAATATACTCTGGCGGCGGCATCGACAAAAGTGAAATTGTGGATATCTTTTGCTATCCGATTGGGGGATAAGCCGTTGCGAGCGGCTGCCTCTTGGACGCATCCTGGCTAAAACCGCATAATCAAGCTATCGGCTGTAATAGCTTGTATGATAGCGATTTAGGGCGGGAGAACAGGAGTCAGGAATGGACCCTACGAATCGACTTTCCCGAAATGACTTCCGACTCCGGCTCTTCTATTGTCGAGCCAAAGGCAGCTCCTAATTACTGGACGTTTGCGGCTCCGCCGTATTCAACTGCCACAACTCCCAGATCAGCGACGGCGGGATTGAACCGGCTGACAGCAGCTTGTCATAGAAAACCTGCTCGGAGAAATTGTAACCTTCGCGGAACTGCATCAAGTCGCGCAACCGTTCTATCTCCCGCTTCCCCATGAGATAGGACATTTGCACGGTCGGTGTCGAGGTATAGCGGAGCACTTCCTTGCGGACAAACTCCTCTTCCGATTCGGTATTGATATTGAGAGTTCGGATCATCCAATCAACACATTCGTCAAACGACCATTGCCCGGTATGCAGTTTGACATCGGCGACAATTCTCGCCGCGCGAAACCGGATCCCGCCGAGGATCGCCAGCCATTGGGCCGGATTCTCGGTGCCGAACAGGCCGAACTTGTACATCATTTCTTCGGAGTAGAGCGCCCAGCCTTCGATCATCAAATTGTTTCGCTGCCACTTCCGGATCGGATTCTCGTTACGCCCGGCGATCTGCATCTGCAGATGGTGCCCCGGAAACGCTTCATGTACCACCGACCCCTTAAATCCGCGCCGATGCACAAAACGATACCGCGCGTCAAGTTGCGCCTGATCCATACTATCCGGCAGAGGGCGCACATAAAAATAGCCGACCTGCTGGTGGTCGAACGGACCTGCCGGCTGATAGGCGATAGAACTGATCAGCGTGCGCAACATCGGCGGCGTCTCAACCACCCTGACCGGAGCGATATCCTCCGGCACCGTCAGCACATGATTCATCTCCAGGTATTTTCTGACCTGGTCAACTTCCCACTGGTAGTAATCGAGAATATCGCTCCGCGTGAAGGTGCTCGGCACAAAGACCGAATCCTGCCCGGGCTGGTGATTTTTCTCAACCGTCGCCTCAAATGAATCGTAGGCTTTTGATGCTTCCTCCAGCAGCGATTCCCCGAGTTTCTCCAGCGAGTCCGCGCTGAACGAAAGGAAATGCTCGTTGGCCAGCAGGTAATTGAAGTTCTCTTTGCCGATAGCGAACGACTTTTCGTCGCCGACCGGGATCGAGTCAAGATACTCAATAAAGCTATGCATCGCCTCGCGTGCTGACGTCGCGATACTCAGGATCGAATCCGCCCGCGCCGGAAACAACTGCATCAGGTCGCTGGCGACCGAGCGATAAAACTCCGAGCCGGTCTCAAGAGTTGTCTTGGCCGCGTCCACAAATACTTTGGGCGGCGCCTGTATCTCCGTCCTGGCGGTCGCGAGCAGCGCCGCTACCTGGCGCATCCGTCCAAGTATGGCCGGGAGTTTCCCCGCGGGGGTATCATGACTCGACAGCACCAGGTAATACAGTCCGTTGACCGTTTCCTCGGCGTACAGCAGGGGAGACTTTTTATACCACGCGATCTTCTCCAGCTCCAGAAGCGCGACATCAACATTGGACTTGATCAATTTGTAGTTGACCATTTCTTCCGGCTCAAACCCGATATTCTTGAGTTTCCCTAACCGGCCCTCGAATTGCTTGAGCCTGCTGATCATCCCCTTCACCGACCGCGTCGAATAATCCGCGAAGCGATGGTCATACGTATGGATCCCCATCTCAGTCGCTTTGACCGGATAAAAGCTCTGCAGCGCCTTCAGGATCTCGTCCGCCAGCGCAGCAAACGCCTGCGATTGACCGCGGGTCGGCTTTTTGGGAGCGGCCACAGAGTCGCGCGTAACAAAAAACAGCGCCGCCGCGCATATGAACATGAACAGTAATACTCGACGCATCATTCCTCCTGACCTACCCGCGAGAGAACAACCCCACCGCCTCGATATGCATCGTATGCGGGAACATATCCACCGGCGTTACTTCCGGAAGCGTATAGCCCGCCGCGACCAGATCCTTGGCGTCGCGCGCGAAAGTCGCGGGGTTGCATGATATGTAAAGGATCCGCTCCGGACCTAATTCGATGATCTTTTTGACCGCTTTCGGATGCAGCCCCGCGCGCGGCGGATCCAGCACATACGCGCTGAACTGCTGAAGCTCCTTCGGGACCGCCCGCAGGAAATCGACCACATTCGCCTCGTAGAACGCGATATTCGTCACCCCATTCAATTCCGCGTTTTCCGCGGCTGATCGGATCGCCGACGAAACCAGTTCCACTCCCACCACCTGTTCGACTTTCGGCGCGACCAACAGACCAATTGTCCCGGTGCCACAGTAGAGATCCAGGACGCGGTCACTTGTGGTCGGTTTCAGCACCTCAAATCCGGTGCGATACAGCACTTCCGCCTGGAGCGAGTTGGTCTGAAAGAACGAATTGGCGCGAATGCGAAAGGTCGAATCAAACAGCCGCTCCTCAATATACCCGGGTCCGTAAATGACCGTCTCGATCTCGCCGGTGGCGATGTTAGACTTTGAACCGTTTTGATTATGGATCACGGTCGTAACTTCCGGGCAGGCTCCCAACAGCGACGTCATAAATCGCTCCTGGTCGGGCAGATTCCCGTAGTTGGTTACGATATTGAGCATGGTCTGGTTCGTTCGTTTGGTCTGCCGGATCACAAAGAATCGCATGAATCCTTCGTGGGCGCGGACATCATAGACCGGGATCCCGTTGGCCCGAACATAGTCACGCAGCCAATGCACCAGTCTGTTAGATAGGTCGGACTGAAGATGACATCGGTTGAGGTCGAAGATCCGGTCGAAATGCCCCCGCTCGTGGAGCCCCAGGGAAAACTCCTCCCCGTTCTCGACATGAAAAGAGAACTCCATCTTGTTGCGATAAAAAAACTGATCCTGCGACGGGATGCACGGATTGACCCGTACCGCTTCCATGCCGCCGATCCGCTCGATGCAATCGACGACTTGCTTTCGCTTGAAGATCAACTGCTGTTCATAACTGAGATCCTGCCAGGTACAGCCGCCGCAATACGCGAAATGTTCGCATCTGGCGGGGACTCGGATATCCGATACTCTAATGATCCTGTGGAGTCTCGCTTGATTATACCGCGGCTTGGACCTGGTTATCTCCGCCAGGATGATCTCCCCCGGAAGGCCGCCGTTAACAAAGGTCACTTTGCCGTCAATGTGCCCGACCGATTTACCGTCAAAGGCGAGATCCTCGATCTCAAGTTCCACCAGGTTGTCAGTCACGCGGGGTCCAGTGTGTGTGGTTGTGCCGGCAGAGCAATTCGGCTCGGGCGCAGTCGGCGGTCTCGACCTGGATCGTCCCATGGTCGATGCCGAATCGTTCATGCAACAGACCGTTGATCGTGCCGATCAGGCGCGGCCCATTGTGGTAATCAT
>JAMPYH010000145.1 GCA_023700785.1 Candidatus Zixiibacteriota bacterium | reverse complement strand
TCGGGACGATCTCGATGTCACCCCGTGGCCACGAGCCGTCGCTCGTGACCGCGACTTTCTAGGTATAATGTAATTCGTTGACATCAGTGAATCCATACCGCAAGATACAAGGTCGGGTTGAGACAATGACACGCGACCTACGATACCATAAAAAAACCGGCGACATGGGTCGCCGGTTCTCTGCCTGATCGATGGACGGGTCAGCTTTTCGCCGCCCTGTCCATTTCTTCTTCGAATTTGTGCACGACATTATCCAGCACCGACGCCAGCGAGTTCGGGTCCTTCGGCTGCGGAGCCGGAGCGGGTCCGCCGGTGATCGGCGTATCGATATTGACTGTCGCGTGCTCATAATGCTCGGTGCTGATCCGACCGGTAGAGAGGTGCGGATCGGCCGGCGGCGGCGCGTCCTGATATTCTGTCGGAACCTCGATCTTCGCCGTGTCCTTGCCTGAACGGGTTGACTCGGCTTTCGTCTCGGAGGAGGCGACACTCTGGTAATTACTCAGCGCGGCGGCAAGATCCGGATCGATCGCGTGCTGATTCGCGGCGGGCGCGCCCGGGGTCGCGATCTGATCAACTGTCACCAGGCGCGTCGCGGCGTTCGCTTCTTCGGTCTTGACCACAGTCGCCTTTGACGGCTGAGTGGCGATCGTCTCGCGGGTCTTGGTGGTGATCTCGGACGAAGAGGTTACATCGAGACGATCCGACTGATTGGCCGAGCGCTGTTGCTGTTGCGGCGGCTGCATCGGCGTGATCGCGATAGTATCATATTCCGGAATCGCCAGGTCTGCCTTGGTCAGTTCCTGCACCCAATCCAGATGCGACTGGATCATCCCCTGCAGTTTGGCGAGATAGGACGTGCGGAGCAGGAGGATATTGGCTACCTGCGACTCGAGTTCGGATTTTTGCCTGTCGAGGCCGAGCGTCTGGCTGTCAACGTCGGTGCGTGCCTTGGAAAGGATCTCTTCGGCTTCCTTTTTCGCGTTGGCGATGGTCATGTCGGCATTACGGCGGGCGTCGATGGCGGCATTTTTGATGGCGTCTTCGAACTGCTTGAGACCGTTCAACTGCGCTTTGACCGACTCAACTTCCATCGTCAGTCTCAAGTTATCCTGTTTGAGATGTTCAAGAGTGAGAGCGACTTGTTCGCGGAAGTTATCGACGGCTTCTTTGTCGTAGCCGCGGACCTTGGCGGGGAACTCAAAGTTCCGGATGTCGTTGGGTGTTAACTCCATATCCTTCTCTCTTCTCTTTATAGAGTCCTGATACTGCCTGGCCGGGAGGAAACCCCTGGAAAGGCTGAAGTTGTTCATGTCGAAACGCTTACTGGATATATCGAACGAAGAGAGGAAAAGCTTAACCGCTCAAAGAGGGAAATTGTCTATGAACCAGAAGGGCAGATGCCGGCTTATTCGCTGTCCGGTTGCGACTTATCGGACTTCCCCCGCGCCCCGAAGATGCCGGTCCCGATCCGGATCATGGTCGAACCTTCGGCGATCGCCAGCTTGAAATCATCCGACATTCCCATTGAGAGAACATCAAATTGATCCCCCGCGATTTCCTGCGCCTGGTGAAACAACCCATGGACCAATTTGAAAGCGTCACGGACCTTATCTTCATCGTCTGTCAAGGGGCCCACGGTCATAAGACCAGATAACCTGATATTCGGCAACGCCTTAACATGCTCAACCAGATCCAGAACCCGGTCAGGAGGGATGCCGTATTTCTGGGGTTCACCGGAGCTGTTGACCTCGATGTAGCACTCAATGATCCGGTCAAGCTCCCCGGCTCGGCGACTGATCTCCTGCGCCAGGGGGAGCGAGTCCACCGACTGGATAACATCAAAAAGCTGAACCGCCTTTTTGACCTTGTTCGACTGGAGATGGCCAACGAGGTGGTAGCGGGCGATATGGCCGAGCTGGTTGATCTTCAGCTCCGCTTCCTGCACTTTGCTTTCGCCAATGTCATACATCCCAACGGCTACCGCTTTTTGAATAGTGTCCGCCGGGAAGGTTTTGGTGACGGCGACGATCGTGATATCATCCGCGTCGCGATCGAATTCTTCACACGCTTCGGCAATACGTCCGCGCAATTCGCGGAGGTTGTCGGCAATGGTGTGTTTCATATGGGCGGACGCATTATACATGAGGCGGCGAAAGTCGCAACAGAAATGTTAAATCCTACCGGAGCAGTCCGGCTTTCTCGTGCCAAGCGCAGCCGTCCTATCGGGATAGCGCTCGCTCTCGCAGCCAAACGTGGATTCGAACTGTCATTATTCCCTTGACAAATCTTTCAGATTATCTCATATTAGCGCATCCGGACGAGGGTCTCGCCCAATTCCTGAATCATCGAATACTCAAGACAGTCAGCGCACCAAATGGTGCGTCGTTACAAACCTTCATTTGTCGCGCGTGAGGAACTATGCACCGCTTGGTCTCTGTCTCGAATATCCGCCGGATGGCTTTGCTGTTCGCGCTGGTGCTGGCGAGTTCGATCACTATCAAAGCATCCTCGGCCAAAGTTATTCCTTTCAGTGAGCCGGTCGTTCTCAACGATGGCGCCCGGATCGAAGCATCGGTCGCGCCGACATTCTACCGCGAATTGCGGGATGGAGAATACGCGCGATCTATCGTGGTGCCGATCTCGGCGACCGACGCGGTGCAGCTTGAACTGGAGCGATTTACTGTTCTCGCGCCGGATGTCCGGTTTGTCGTCGGAGCGACTGACGAAACCCTCCCGCCCTCCGAGGTTGTCCTCTTTCGCGGCACGGTATTGGGGGATCCAGCTTCCCGCTGTTACCTCTCGGTGGCTCCGTCGGGGATGATCAACGGCTACATAGAGTCTTCCGCCGGCAAATTCGCGATCTCTACGCCGATCGAAAGCAACGCCATCGCTGATCAAAAAGTGATGATCCAGCGCGCGACCGCCCTTGCCGGTGACGAGCCGATGAACTTCTGTGGCGTAGTTGCCGATCCCAGCGCGGCGCAGACATGGCTGGAACCTGAAGTCACTCCCAGCGACAACAAAGGGCCGCTGCTGTTTAACGTCGCGGTCGATGTTGACCAGGCGATGGTCAATATCTTTCCGAGCGTGATCGATTGCCGCGATTATGTGATCCAGCTGATCGGCGCGGTCAGCTCGATCTATATCAACGATCTCCAGATTCGGCTGGCCCTTCGATACGCTCGCTTCTGGCCCTCGGGCGGCGCGCCGTTCGACGCCTATGACCTGGGCGGGTTCAGAGACTATTGGGATGCCAATGAAGATCGCTCCGGCTATGACCTCGTGCATTTGTTGTCGGGCGAACGAACTCCCAGCTATGCCGGAATCGCTTATGTGACGAACACGTGCAGTAACAACGCGTACGGAATCGATGCTTATCTTAACGGAAGTTTCGCCCACCCTCTCGAATCGCCGCACATGGGGAACTGGGACGTGATCGTCGTCGCCCATGAAATGGGGCACAACCTGGGCACTTTCCATACCCACGACGACTCCCGCTATGTCCCGCTGATCGACAACTGCGGCAATGGAACGCCGTCGCCGGGTACTATCATGAGTTATTGTCATACGCACGCCGGCTATATCATGAATACCGACCTGCGGATGCATCGCCGCGTTTCAGAGCTGGTGCGCGGCATTATCGACGGTGCCGGCTGCCACCCATTCGATTGCAACGACAACAATCGCGACGACTCGCTGGATATTTTCCTGGGAAGCTCGGTCGATAACAATTTGGACGGCATTCCGGATGAGTGCCAGGATTGCAATAGCAATTCCATCCTCGATCCTACGGATATAACCAACGGCGCTCCCGACATCGACGGCAACGGCGTCCCGGACGCGTGCGAAGAGGACTGCGACGGTAATTCCGTGCCTGATCGATACGAGACGCTTGCCGAGCTGGCGGCCGACGCTGACGGCGATTTCCATCCCGACGTCTGCAACGCCGACTGCGACGGTAACTTCGTCATCGACTGGAACGACATCAACGGTAACCTGACTCTCGATATCAATCGCAATCGCGTGCTTGACGCGTGCGAGGACTGTAACAGCAATTCCTTGGTTGATTGGCATGACCTTCAGTATCAGGGATTCATTTACGTCGGCGACCTGACCCAGCCGAGCGGCACCGATGTCGCCGAGTATCATGGCGCCAGCGGCGTGGTTTATCGGACTGTCACCGGTCTGGCCGGCACCATCTACGATGTCAAAATTAATCCGGTGGATCGCAAGGTCTGCATCGCGTCGCGTGGAACCGGACAGATCTATACTTTCGATCCCATGACCAACACCACCGCGCTTTTTGTCGCGGCCGGCACTGTGACCGCGCCAAGCGGGATCACGTTTAAGAATATCTCCGGTACCTGGTATATGCTGGTCTCCGACGAGACGGGGAATCGTGTGGCACGCTATAATGCCACGACCGGTGCGTTTGTAGATTATTTCATTGTCGCCGGTGGAGGGGCGTTGTCGGCGCCGAACGGTATCACGATCGGTCTGGATGGGAATATCTACGTCTCCAGCGCCGGGAATAATTCTGTGCGACGATACAGCGGCACCACGGGGGCATACATAAGCACCTTTGTCGCCGGCGGCTCCGGTGGATTGAGCGCCCCGCGCGGATTGGTTTTTAATCCCGCAAACGGCCATCTTCTCGTCGTCAGCAACGCGAGCAGCCAGGTACTTGAATACAACGGCGCGACCGGCGCGTTCATCCGGGTCTTTACTGATTCCGCTCCGTCGCTGCCGTCTCCGTGGGGCATCGCCATCGGTCCTAATGGAAATGTCTTTGTTTCAGTCGGCGGCTCAACCAAGCGACTGGTCGAATACCAGAAACTCTCCGGAAAATACTACCGCGCGATGATCCGTGGCTCCGCGGTGCTCGACGCTCCTACTGGAATTGATTTCATGCCGGCCTCGTCGCTTGACCTGAATCAAAACAATGTCCCTGACGGATGCGAAGGCGGCGATCTGGATGGCGACGGTGTCGCGGACGTCGTTGACAACTGTCCGCTTGTTGCCAATCCGCTTCAGTCCGATGTCGATGGTGACGGCGTGGGAGATGCCTGCGACAATTGCAGTCTCGCCAATTCCGACCAGCGCGATTACGACGCGGACGGTATCGGCGATCTTTGTGACAGTTGTCCTTCGGCGTATGATCCGTCGCAGGCCGATCTTGATGGCGACGGACGGGGCGATGCCTGCGACCTCTGTCCCACCATCTTCAATCCATTGGATCCCGACGCGGACTCCGACTTGGTCGGAGACGCGTGTGATCTCTGTCCAAACGATCCGCTAAATGATAGCGACGGCGACGGTATCTGCGGTGACGTGGACAATTGCCCGAATATCTATAACCCCGGTCAGGAAGATTCGGATGCTGATGGGTTGGGAGATCCGTGCGATCTTGATCCCGCGATCGTTGACACGATCGCGACATCGCTGACCAATCTCGCGGTCACCAATACCGGCAATTTTGGCAACGGCGGTTCCGGGGGCGGCGGCGGAGCCAATATGGCTTATGCGCATACTACCGACTGCAATCCAAATGCTCGCACCTATTTGTATGAAGGTTCACCGGTGGTCGGCTACGTCTCCGGCGGTGATACGATCGCGACCATGTCGGCCTTTAGTTCGTCGAAGACGGCGGTAAATGTCAGCAGCGGGAACCCGATGCTGCCGACAACCACCAACGCCGATTATGACAAGTTTGGCTCAGGGACATTTGTCTCCGCAGATTCTTCGATCGGTATCGAGAAGATCTACTGGGCGCCGAAGGCGGCTGATTCCAGCCAGTTTATCATTCAGGCGACCAAAGTGTACTCCTTCGACGGCGGGTTGCATACCGGACTGACCATCGGTGAGGTCATTGATTGGGATGTTCCGACCGACGCGGGTTCAAACAATACTGGCGGAGTTAATAGCGCGCTCAACCTGGTTTATCAGGCAGGCGTTGAGAGCACCAATGAACCGGGCGAATGTCAGGACAACAATCTCCGTTACTCGGGAATGGCCTGGCTCGGGTATTACAGCAACGATACTTGCGCGCTGATCACGAACGAAACCGCCCACAGCGGTTTCGCGCTCGATAACCCGACCTATGTGTACCCAAACAACGGCTTCCTTCAGGGACAATTGTACGGGCGCATGCAGCAGCCGGGCTTCGCGGCGTGGGGAGGAAGCGCGACTGACCTCTTCTCCGGATTGGCCTACCACAACAACCGATCTGTTGGAGCCGGGGACACCACCGTCTATTACACCGCGCTGATCACGCTTCGCCAGGGTTCCGTGTCGGCGATGCAGGCCGAGGTCGCCAAGGCGCAGGCATGGTTGATCGACCATGTCCGGCCGTCATGCGCCGGCAGCTGCTGTACCGGCACCACTGGCAATGTCAACGAGTCAGTTTCAGAGACACCGGACCTGTCGGACCTGTCGCTGCTGATCTCATATCTGACCGTGACCCCGAGGCCGACTTTGCCGTGCGAGGAAGAGGCGAATATCAACGCGCTGGCGAATATCGACCTGTCGGATCTGTCGCTGTTGATCGCGTATCTGACCGTGACGCCGCGACCGGCCCTGCCGAATTGCCCGTAAGTATCGAGTTAACCATATATGTGTCGTTCAAGAATGGCCATCGGGTGACCGGTGGCCGTTCGGATGAAAAGCGGTGAGAGCGGGAAATTTCGAGCTTCGAAAATAGCCCATTCGTGCTATATTGAGCAAACGAGTACCAACCGGCTGTAAGGGTATTTTCATGCATCGCGCTTTGATCTTCTCCTGCCTTCTTCTGTCCACGCTGTTAGTCGTTCCGGTTTCCGCTGATTCGGGGATTGCTGATAACAATTGGCAGATCGTCTTTCAGTACGACGCCGACGGCTTGACGATCCGCCAGGCAGCGCCGATCGCCGA
>JAMPYH010000144.1 GCA_023700785.1 Candidatus Zixiibacteriota bacterium | reverse complement strand
CTTCAACTGGAAAAATCATTGCAACGCCTATGCCGATGGTAACCATTAGCAACAATACGCCTAGTACAAGAACGAGATACTTCATGGGAATCCTCCTCTTCGTCCCGGGCCACGGTTAATCTTCTATAGTCCGAATAGGAACTTATTCAATAGTTCTGGTGTGTAGGTTCCTTGTATCGCCTTTACCAATCCGTCCTGGTTGACTCTCACAAAGGTAGGAAACAAGCGGATGTCCAGCCTTTGAAGTTCTTCTGGACTGATCTGCCATATAAGCTGCTGGTCCGCCCTCGCGAAACGACTCGGATCTAAGGCAAATAGCAGCAACTGAGCACGTCCCTCTCGAATCGCTGGATCCTCAACCAGAGCCCGCGCTGCCTCATAGCACGGATCACAGTCACCCGAAAGAAACGCCACAAGCAACTCGCGGTCGCCATGGGCCAGAGTAACAAGTTCATGTTGGCCATTCGGGTTTCTGGCTCTGAGGGTTGGGGAGGATTCCCCAACTTCTATTACCTTCGTAAGAGAAGCTAGCGGATCAGCAAACTTCACTTTTGGCTGGAGGTACTTATTAGCAACAAAGACACCTGCTCCCACCCCGGCCGCTACAATCACAAATCCGACGATTGAGAACAGTATTGCTCGTCCGATGCCGATGTTGAAAACTCTCATGGTGCCTCCCAAAAACGGATCGTAATATACGATCCAAATCAATTCTGATTTGAGGCAGTTTAGTTGTCCGTCCTAGATGATACTCCCTGTCCTTCTTAACATATACGTGGGGGGGGCTGTGTCAAGAGGAACATAGAGTATTTTGCCGACGAAATGGGATTTGGTTGGTCTGGATTGAAGTTACACCATGAGTGACAGAGTATGGTAATGACAAATTGGCTCACTGATTCAAGGATCAGCACCACAACCTGATCCTGACCAACAAAAAGCCCCGCTCACGCGGGGCTTCGCTTGATCTATCAACCCACCCGAGGGGTGGGGCACAGCGGTTATCCTAGATTATTGAAGAGAATTACTTGGCGATTGGATGGGGTTATTCCGCTTCAAATGCGAGCTTGGAGTAGATCAGACCGTCCTGGAATTCGCCATTAAGGAAATAATGTCGACGCAGGACGCCATCCCGCTTCCAGCCGAGTGATTCCAGTAATTTGATCGCGCTGGTATTCGGCGCGGAGGTTTGCGCGTGGACCTTGTTCAGATTACGATGCTTAAAGAGAAACCGGGTCAGGACTTTGATCCCCTCTTTGGCATACCCCTTCTGCCGTTCATCCGGGTCCACCACGATCCCCAGTTCAACTGAGCGATTGAGATTGTTCCAATTGAAAAATCGCACCCGTCCGACCGGCATATTATCGGCGATGCGGACGATCATAAACGCCGCTTCTTCCGGAGTTCGCTCTTTCTTCTTGAACGCCTCGGATGCTTCGGCGGCGGTCATAATGGCGAGCGGATGACAAGTCTGGCTCTGCGGTTCGGAGAGCACAAACCAGTGGTGGGTGTTGAGGATATCATCAGCCGTGATCGGGCGAAGATAGACTTTCTCGCCGACCAGCGATGGTTGCGTCTGGGGAGTCGGTTTTTTGTCAGCCATTGGCGTACTTCGCGAGCAACTGTACCTTGTTGGTGTGATACATCTTGATCGCGTCCTTGATCGCGTTGTTGGCGTCGATCCGCCCGCGAAGCGTATCGACGATCACTTCCTTATGTTCGAGAGTTTTGTAATCCTCGAAAAACCGCCGCAACTCTTTCACCACATGGCGCGGGAGCGCGGAGATATCGTCATAGCTGTTATAGGCCGGATCGTTGTAGTGGACGGCGATGATCTTGTCATCCTGCCCCTTTTCATCCCGCATCGACATCATCCCGATCGCCTTGCACTGCACCAGACAAAGCGGCACCAGTTCCTCCTGCGACAAGACCAGGATATCCAGCGGGTCGCCGTCATCGCAATAGGTCTGAGGAATGAAGCCGTAATTGGCCGGATAATGCACCGAGCTGTACAGGACGCGGTCGGCCATCAGCAGGCCGGTCTTTTTGTCCAGTTCGTATTTATTCTTGGATCCTTTGGGGATCTCGATAATGCCAAAGAAGTGATCGATAATGTTCTTGCCGGGGTCGATCTCATGCCACGGATGCGCCATTGGTCCTCCAGTTAGTCGCGGTCAGTATATGCTGATGCTATAATTGACGCAACCTTTAGCTTGGTTCCGGCCGGATCAGGTTTTTCGCTCTTTTTTCTTCGCCGCGGGGAAGAGGATATTATTGAGGATCAAGCGATAACCGGGAGAGTTCCTGTAGAGTTTGAGGTCGGTCGGCGGATCGTTCACCATGTGCTGGTAATCTTCGGGATCATGACCGGCGTAAAAGGTAACTGTCCCGCGCCCGAGATTGGTATGCAGGTAGCGCACCTCGTCGTACCCTTCCGGTTGGGCCAGTACCACCACAGATTTCTTGAGCAGAGATTTCCGGAATCCGGTCACCTGTCCCATAAAACCGTTGACGGTCGAGGTATGATCCTGCACCAGCATAGTCGGGACCGGGTCAAGTTTGGCCGAGAATTCGAAGAGGAAAAAGTAATCCTCATTCGGTCTGCCAAAGCGAACCAGCCGGTCAGGATAGGTGTCGATATTCGACCGGCGGTACATCAGCGGATCGGTGGTTATCTGGAAGTTCTCAAAGCAGAAGGTTTTGCTGAAATCCAGTCGCGACTGCGCGTCGGGATCAACCGGGTCACCATCGAATTCGCGCGGGACAATATCAATCCCTTCCGCGGCGAGCGCGATATCAAATGTCTCCGGAGCGGAGCACATCGAGAAAAGGAAACCGCCACGGCGAACATAGTCGTAGATCGTTTTCGCGACATCGAGCTTAAGGATGGAAACCTTGGAGTATCCTAACTTGCGGGCCATCTCTTCGTTGGTCCGGACATCGGCCTGGTACCACGGTTCACTGCGGAAGGCGGAGTAGAACTTGCCGTATTGTCCGGTGAAGTCCTCATGATGGCAGTGGAGCCAGTCGTAATCCTCAAGCCCGCCCGCCAGTACTTCTTCGTCCCAGACGACATCGTACGGTATCTCGGCGTAGGAGAGAGCGAGCGTGACCGCGTCGTCCCACGGTTGCAACGACGGCGGCGAATAGACCGCGATGCGGGGAGCTTTCTCCAGTTCGACCCGTTCCATATTCTCTACTTCGATCTGGCGGTAGATGTCGGCTACCTGTCCGGAGGATACCTGCTCGTAGCCGACTCCGCCGATGAGGCAGAGGTCGAGGTTGTCCTGCGAGTATTCCAGCAGGAACGAGCCTGCCCGGTAATTGAGCAGCCATTCTCCTTTTTGCCCCTGGGAAAGCGCCTTGTAGATGACGCCGTACGCTTTAAGGTGATCGGACTGGGATTCATCCATCGGGATCAACAGCGACGCCGCGAAGCCATGCAAAGGAAGGAGCAGACAGAAGAGAATCAGGATGAGCGGTTTCTTCATGGTATCTCTGAATTAAACAGCCGAGCCGACCTTTAGTTCGACTTCTTCCGTTTGGTGGAATCTTCTTTCGTCTTGTCGGCGCGGATTTCCTGGCGGCGTTTTTTGTACCAGTCGAGATATTCTTTCAGTTTCTCCTCGCGCCCGCGGCCGGTCGGGTGATAGTACTCGGTTCCGGCAAGTTTCTCGGGGAAGTACTCCTGGTCGGTGATGGCGTCCTCGAACTCGTGCGCGTATTTGTACCCCTTGCCGTAGTCGAGCGCCTTCATCAGGCGGGTGGGCGCGTTTCGGATCCAGAGCGGGACGGGAAGCGAACCATGCTCGCCGGCATCCTTGCGGGACTGCTCGTACGCGATATAGATGGCGTTCGATTTCGGCGCGCAGGCCATATAGATCACCGCCTGGGCGATCGCCAGTTCACCTTCGGGAGTGCCGAGAAAGTGATACGTGTCCCTCGCGTTGACACAGAGGGTCAGCGCGTACGGATCAGCCAGGCCGATATCTTCCGACGCAAAGCGGATCATGCGCCGGACGATATAGAGCGGATCCTCGCCGGAGTCCAGCATGCGAGCCAGCCAGTAGAGCGAACCATCCGGATCGCCGCCGCGGATCGACTTGTGGAAAGCCGAGATGAGGTTGAAATGTTCGTCGCCGGCTTTGTCATAGACCAGGATCGTCTTTTGGTTGACCTGCTCGATATCTTTGGTCGTGATCATCTTTTTTGGCGCGACAAATTGGGCGGTCATCTCAAGCAGGGTCAACGCGCGGCGACCGTCACCATCGGCGGCATTGGCGATATACGCCAGAGCATCGTCGTCAACCTCAAGGTGCTCGTTCCCCAGACCGCGCTCCGTGTCAGCCAGCGCCCGCGTGACGATCCGCTGAAGATCCTCGTCGGCTAAGCGGTCGAGGATGTAAACCCGCATCCGTGACAACAGCGCCGAGTTCACCTCAAACGACGGGTTTTCGGTGGTGGCGCCAATGAGGATGACATCCCCCTTTTCGACATAGGGGAGAAACGCGTCCTGCTGGGCCTTGTTGAAACGGTGGATCTCGTCAATAAAAACATACGTGCGACGGCCGCTGGTACGGTAGTATTCACCCGCTTTGGTCAGGATCTCTTTGACTTCCTTGATGGAGGCCGAGACCGCGGAGAACGGCACAAACTGGCCGTGCGTTGAACGGGCGATCAGTTCGGCGAGCGTGGTTTTGCCGGTGCCGGGCGGCCCCCAGAAGACGATCGAGCCGACTTTGTCGCTCTCGATCGCTTTGCGCAACGGCTTGCCGGGAGCGATGATCTTCTCCTGCCCGACAAACTCGTCCAGCGTGCGGGGGCGCATCCGATCGGCCAGCGGGCGGTAGCTTGAATCCCGCTCGCCGCGCTCCGCTATCTCCTTGTTAAACAAATCCATAGACGTAAGATATTGCGAGGTAGCTTCTTCGACAATGACAAAATGGCCAATCAACCCTAAACGTGAGTGTTCAGCAAAACGATTGACAAAAACAAGTTAACCCATACTTTCCGGCCATGCCCCGTTCAGCCAAACACACTCGCACCGAAAAGCTGCTGCTTGAAGCCGCTCGCGTCTTCAATAATTCCATCGAATACGAAGATCTGATGGAGCAGGTACTCAAGTTGATCCTGACCGCGGTCAATTGTGAAGCCGCGCTGGTTTTCCGTGTTGATCACGACCGGACCGACATGCGCGTCCGCCTTATGAAAGCATCCGACTGCTGTATGCGGATCTTCCATCTTGATGTAGGGCAGGGGGTGGTCGGCTGGGTCACCCGCTATCGCGAGCCGGTGATCATCAACGATATCTCCACCGACCCCCGGGTCGATCCGCGGCTGGAGTCCGAGGCCGGCATCAAGTTCCGCTCGGTGCTGACTGTCCCGCTCGAGGGGAAAGGGCAGTTCATCGGCGTAGTGGAAGCGATCAACAAGATCGACGGCGAGTTTAACGACGCTGATCTCGATATCCTGACCGGCCTCAGCAACCAGATGGCGGTCGCGATCGACAACGCGCACCTCTACCGCGAGATCAAACGGGAAGCGCTCGAAAAAGATCTGCTCTATCGCCTCGGCAAAAAGCTCTCCGGCAAGCTCGAAGTAAACGAAGTTATGCGGGAGATCATGGATTCGCTCAAGCAGGTCGTGTCGTTTGACACCGGCGGCGTGTTTTTGGTCGATCCCGAAGTGAACGATATCCGCGGGCTCTACACGGTCGGCTACGATCCCAAATACGATACGCAACTTCAGCTCAAGATCGGACAGGGTTTGCTCGGGCATGTCGCCTCCACCGGCGAGCCGGTGATCGTCTCCGATGTCACCAAAGATACGCGGTATATTGACGCCAATCCGGAGACCCGCTCCGAGATCGTGGTGCCGATCAAGCTGGATGACCGGTTGATCGGCGTGCTGAATCTTGAGTCGCCGCAGATCAACGCGTTTACGCCGAAATCGCTCGCGCTGATCAACGCGTTTGCCAGCCAGGCCGCCATCTCCCTGGAGCGCGCCCGTCTGCACGAGACGTCGCTGCAGAGCAAAGGATACGAAGAGCAGCTGCATATCGCGCGAGAGATACAACGTTCATTCCTGCCGGCGAAAAATCCGTCGATCGCCGGTTATGATCTGGCCGGGACCAATATCTCCTCAGGTCAGGTCGGCGGCGATTACTTTGATTTCATCCGTATCGTTGACTCGCATCTCGGCATCGGCATCGGCGATGTCTCCGGCAAAGGGATCCCGGCGGCGTTGATCATGGCGTCGTTCCGCGCGTCCCTTATCGCCGAGATCCGGAACAACTACTCAATACGGACCATCTGCCAGAAGGTCAACTCGCTCCTGTTTGAATCGCTCGAACCGGGGAACTATGTCACCGCCGTCTATGGCGTCCTTGACTCCAAAAATCACATTTTCACCTTCTCGAACTGCGGGCATAACCTTCCGTTCGTTCTCCGCGCCAATGATTCGGTTGAGTACCTGAGCGAAGGCGGGCCGGTGCTTGGTGTGGCGCAGGACGGTGTCTATGAAGAACGGGCGATCGTGCTCGCCCCGGGCGATATGATGGTCTTCTATACCGACGGCGTCACTGAGGTCTTCGACGAAAAAGGGGAGGAGTACGGCCTTGACCGCCTGGTCGCGCTGGTCAAAGCGAATCGCAAAAGATCCGCCGAGGAGATTGAAGACATCATTTATAAAACGGTTAGTGATTTTGCCTCCGAGCGCCACCTCTTCGATGATCTGACGATGATCGTTATCAAGCGTCTCGCTGCGAAGGCTTAGCTCCCAACGCATCGTTCGCCATAGCTGACGCCGTGGACGATCGTCTCTGTCGCGCGGCCTGCCTCCATTTTTATCTTGCTCCAATTCAGCCGCTCGCGTTGGTTAACCGCGGGAAGGTATGTGCCGCCTATCGGCGAGGAATGACCGCGAAGGGAATCGCAATCAACGTCAAGATAGGAGTGATCAGATGAAACAGTACGCCGCGGAGTGTGT
>JAMPYH010000143.1 GCA_023700785.1 Candidatus Zixiibacteriota bacterium | reverse complement strand
GGAGCTGTGTGGCAGCTCCTAACCATGAAACCGTCTGGATACGGTAAAAAGATGAGTCTTTCCTCACAACAGTTCGTCATTGATAACCGCCTGCTGGCTATCGAAGAACTGCTTCGTCAACGGAAGTATTCCGCCGCTGTGCGGGAATGCGAGGTTCTGGACGAAGCGATATTTGCCGATAGCGAACTCGAACTGGGTTTGTACCTGTCGTTACGGGCAGATGGTCACTTCTCTGCCGCCAACTATCGAGCCGCGATCGAGTATGGCCTTCGCGGCGCCAAGCTGCTGGCGGATTTCCCGGTCAACAAGCGGTTTGGACGAGTACAGTTGGTGCTGTCCAAATCATACTCCGCGCTGGGCGATCTCAAGAATGCTGAGATGCGCGCACGCGACGCTCTGGCGTCATATCGGCGCGGCGGTGATCGCGAAGGCCAGATCGACGCTCTCAACGAGCTCGCTCGTATCGCCTTCATTCGCTCCGACTATCATGCCGCAGGTGACTTCCTGGCCGATGCTATCAGCATGATCATTGACAATCCCCGCAAGCATGCCCAGCTCACCGGTAACCTGGGTCGAATTCGCCTTCTGCTTGGGCAATGGAACCAGGCGGAGGCCGACCTGAATCTGGCGCTTGCTTATAATCAGCAGAACAATGAAGAGATCTCCGAGGCTCTGAACCTCCTGTCGCTCGCCTATCTGCAATTGCGTCGCCGCGAGTTTGTCGCGTCTGCCCGGCTGCTGGAAAAGGCGAACGAAAAGATCACCCGGCTCGACCTCAAGCGCGAACGCGTGATCTATCTCGAATATGCCGGCGAACTCGCGTTGGAGCGTGGCGATTCTGTTCGCGCCAAGCATATCCTGCAGGACGCTTACCAGGCGGGCCGGATGCTCGCGCCGGAATCATCGCTGGTGACTCAGTCCAGCCGCAGACTGGCGGAAGCTGATCTGGCGCTGGATAATCACGACGAAGCGATGAAGTATGCCCAGAAGGGGCTCGATCTGTCGCTCCAGTTAGGTGAGAAGGGTGAGATCGCGATGACCCGAGTGGTGATCGCGCGCATTTTCGCCGCACGCGGTGAGTTTACCGATGCTGTCGAGCATATTCGCGCGGCCGTCGAGTTGGCCCGCCAGGTCGGTGACCCCTTTGATCTCGCTCGCACTCTCTTGGTATGCGCTGAGATAAAGATGTCGTCCGGATCGGACGAGCACGAAGTCATTCGCGCGTCTCTCGATGAAGCCGCCCGGATCTTCAAAAAGCTGAAGCTGGAGTTCTGGCAGGCGGAGACAGATTTCCGTTCCGGGATGTTTGCCTGTCAACGCGGCGACCTGTCGCGTGGATTCCGCAAGATAAGCCGCGCCGAGAAGCTGTTTATGGCGCTGGACGACCGTCCCAAGGTCCGCGCGGTCAGCCAGTTCCTGCACTCATTGACCGACCAGGCTGTCGCTCTGGCGGTCTCCGAAGAGAACGAGTTCAAGGTTTTTGGGAATCTTATCAGCAAACCCGAAGTTCAGGATCTGAAGACCATTCAGATAGATGATGTCCTCAAGGCTTTGATCCGGAAGACCAACGCCAATCGCGCGTTGATCTATTCTCCCGACTTCGAGGGCACGCCGATCGTGGCGTCGTGGCAATTGACACCGCAGCAGGTCAAGAAATTCGGTGACAGCTTCCAGCCGTTGATGGGGCAGGAGATATCACAAGTCCGTCCAACCTTGCTGCTGGATTGCCGTCGCGATCCGTATGTTAACGGGCTGTTTCCAGATACTCCCGAAGCGATCGCCAGCGTGATCGTGGTGCCGTTCACCATGGCGGATCAGTGCACGCGCTATCTGTACGTAGATAAACTGTCGGTCGATAATATGCTTAATCCGTTCAGCCAGGCTGAACTCAATTTCGCGGTTGGCTTCACCGACCTGATCGCCTTCAAATCCGCCGAACTCCAGAAGATGAAACTGATGGAGGATAACCGTCGTCTCAAGGCCCAGTTGATGGAGAAGGCGGCTTTCCCGAATATCATCACGCGCTCCAATAAAATGCTGGAGACCCTGGCGCAACTGCGGCAGGTGATCGACTCTCCCATCTCGATCACTATCGAAGGGGAGACGGGGACCGGTAAGGACCTGTTGGCGCGGGCCATCCATTACAATTCGATTCGTCGCAACAAGCGGTTCATTTCGGTGAATTGCGCCGCCCTGCCGGAAACGCTGCTTGAGTCAGAGCTGTTCGGCTACAAGCGGGGAGCGTTTACCGGCGCTGACCGCGACAAGCCGGGCCTGTTCGAAGAAGCCGACGGAGGCACGTTCTTCCTGGATGAGGTCGCGGATATGCCGCTCTCAATTCAGGCCAAGGTCCTGCGAGTGCTTGAGTCCAAGGAACTGGTGAGACTCGGCGAGACAGTACCACGCAAAGCGGATGTGCGCATTATCTCCGCGACCAACAAGGATCTGAAAGAACAGATGGCGAAGAGCCTCTTCCGCCAGGATCTTTATTATCGCCTGTCGGCGCTCTCGTATCTGCTTGCTCCGCTCCGTGATCGCAAGGAAGATATCCCGCTGTTGGTGGATCATTTCCTCGAAGAGAGTCGCAAGCGGGTCAGCCAGGAGACCATGAAGGCGTTGGTCGCCTATGACTGGCCCGGCAACGTGCGCGAACTCGAGAACGAAATGAAGAAGATGATCCTGCTGGCCGGCGATAATGATGAGATCGGCATTGATCTGCTGGCGGTGAAGATCTCCGGGCGTCAATCCGGCTCCACGGCGGTCGCCGTTCCATCCGGCAACGGCGCTGGGTCGACTACCGATGAGAATGTCAATTTTGACGATACGTACTCGCTGTATGATTACCTCGCGTTCTGGGAAAAGAAGTTCATCATCAAGGCGCTCCGAGAGCAACGCGGCATTAAAAAGCACGCCGCCGCGACTCTCAATATCCCCGAATCGACTTTGCGCCTGAAGATCAAGCAGTACAATATCGACCTCGATCGTCTCGAAGCGATTTCTTAAGACGGCATCTTGCCTGGCGACATCTGACTCGGTACCTTGGTCGCCATGCCAGATGCCGTTTTCTATTCCCACTTTAAGAAAGATCCATACTTCAATATGGCCTTTGACGAGCATTTGCTCGCGCGCTCCCTCGAGCTCCCCGGCTGTTTGTTTTTACGGCTTTACAGTTGGGCTCCCGGGACGATCACGTTTGGTTTCAATCAGCGAGAATCGACCGCCCTTGACTGGACTCGCCTCGGCGACACTCCGGTCATCCGGCGGGTGACGGGAGGAAGGGCGATCTTTCATGACGAGGGGGAGATCACGTACTCTATTGTGGTCAATGGCCTGATGCAGGAATCTCCACTTCTGTCCGGTTCCGTGTCGGCCGTGTCTGCCAATCTCGCCGAGGCACTCGCCCGGTTTCTGGAATCCCTTGGCATTCAATCAGCTTATGCGCGACAATCCGCCCCGGAAAACGCACAACCTGCGTTCTTTCATAAGGCTCCCTGCTTCGCGTCGCACGCCAGGTACGAACTAATGACCGGTGGTCGCAAGATCATCGCTTCAGCCCAGAAACGATTGTCCGACTCGATCTTACAGCATGGTTCGATCAAACTGCAGGGGCTTGCCCTGCACCCTTCCCTGAACGGGGATGTGGATAGAATAGCCGATGTCGGCCAAGCGTTGACCGAAGAAAGGTTTAGACAACTGGCGGCCCAATTTCGTTTGGTGATGGGAGCATCACTTGGGGTCGAGTTCACCGACGCGAACGGTCGTATCGAGGCGGGTGACGGGTTGGAAAAGCGACTGGCGGAAGTGGGCGCCGATCCGATCGCGCGACGTGAAATCCTTAAACAAAGCGCTCCCGCAAGTAGTCTATAGCGTACGAGGTTAGAGTCTGTTCAGAGAGAAAAATAGCGCTTGACTTCGCGCCGGATTTGCGGCTACTTTTCCGGCTGCTGCCGGTCTATAGATGTTGGTGTGATCGGGTAGTGTATATGAATGATAGGGTTGGATCATAAGATTGCTGCTATTGCCGAGACTAACTGGCGAAGCCCCCTCGCTTTCTTCCTGTCCAACCAGTTGACACCACCAATGGGACAACTGGCGCGCTCTTCGCACCCGCGATGACGCGGCGCTACAAAGGTTCGCGAATGTTCGAATGTGCTGATATGTCAGGAGGAAGAGAAATGCACGGCGTTGCTAAACGGCTGCTTCTCGGTTTCGTCATTGTTATCAGCGCCCTGGCGATTGTTTCGACTTCCGTTTTCGCCGCGGCGACTGGTCAGATCAAAGGACGGCTGACCGATAAGGAAACCGGCGAGTCCGTGATCGGCGCTTCGGTATTGGTAGTGGGTACCAAGTTTGGAGCCATGACCGATCCCGATGGTCGCTACATCATCACGCGTCTCGAGCCAGGGGTCTATGTCCTGCGCATCACGTCGGTCGATTATAATACCGTCGACGTGAAGGACATCGAGGTCAAGTCCGACCTCACGACTGAGGTTAATCAGAAATTGGGCAAGAAGGTGACCGACCTCGACGTCAAGATCGAAGTGGTCGCGACGGCGGACCCGATTCAGAAGTATGAGACTTCCAACCAGGTCTCCATCACCTCACAAGCAATCCAGAAAAAGCCGGTGCAGACGGTAGATGCCTTGCTGACGCAGGTCGCGGGTGTGCAGACCAACGCGGCGGGCCAGGTTTTCATCCGTGGCGGACGAGCCAACGAAGTATCTTACATCGTTGACGGCGTACCCGTGGGTGACGCCCTTGGCGGTACCGGTGGCGCCGGCGCCAACCTGTCGCTGGTCTCGGGCTCCATTCAGGAGATCCAGATCATTAAAGACGGATTCGATCCTGAATATGGAAACGCTCTCTCCGGTATCGTGAAAGTAACTTCGCAGACCGGCAACAAAGATAATACTCGGATCAATATGCAGTACTTGACCGACGATCTTGGGACGTCGGATCTGAACAAGTATTCGCGCAATTATGATTTTGTCCGTGGCTCGGTTTCCGGTCCGGATCCGTTCTTCTCCAAGAAGATCCTCCCGGCGTTCGGCCTGAATTTCCTCGCCGATAAGGAGTTTACATATTACCTCTACGGCGAAGCGGAATTGCACAACGGTGTGTACCAGTACGACGACTACGATTCTCGAATCACGACGCATGATTGGGGCCAGACTGATTTCCTGGGCCTGTTCGACATCCCGTATCGCCGCAACAACCGATATTTCTGGCAGGCGAACTTTAAGTTCCGCCCGCGCCAGAACCTGAACTTCATTTTATCCTACAAGTATTCCAAACAGCGCTACACGCCTTTCTCCTGGGCCTATCGCTATTCCGCGGAGACTGCTCCGATCGGAACCGACAAGTGGCAGTCATTGTCACTGGAGATCTCCCAGGAGCTTTCCAAGAACATGAGCTATGAGGCGGTCTTCTCATATTATAAGAAGAACGTGACCGAGCAGCCTGCCGATCCGAACAACCCCGGCAAAGGGCTCAATCCCAATCAGTTCTTGTTCGAATCGCAGTGGGAGTCGTTTACCGACCGCAACAATAACGGAGTCTACGACCCGCCGGAGCCGCTGATCAACTTGTATCCGGACTCAGCGATCTACGGCACCGACTTCTCCGGCGCCGACTACACCTTTGGCGAGGTGATCCCCGAGATCAACGCGCAGACCGGTGAAGTGACATTTGCCAACTTCCGTTTCAACAATAACGGCGTCATTGATAGTCTCGAAGGCGAACCGTTCGTCGATCTCAATAACAACGGCGTCTGGGATCAGGGCGACTTCCTCAACGATAAGAACGGCAACCACCAGTTGGATGTCGATCGGATGTCGCCGATCAACCAGCGTGAGCCGGAACCGTTCATTGACGGTGACTCCATTCGTGGCGAGCCATACACCGATATCAACGCCAACGGTCGCTACGACAACGGCGTTGACGGGTTCATCCGGTCGTCGGATAAGACCATCAACCAGGACCTCAATTATAATGGTAAGCATGACGGTCCGGAGAACACCTCTCCGTTCCAGTGGGAACCGTCCATCCCCTATTTTGATCGCAATGGCAACGGGATATTCGATCTTCCCAACGGCCTGTATGATCCAGGAGAGCGGTTTACCGACGTTAATGGCAACGGCAAGTATGATTACGGTGGTTCGAGCAACTTCCTGAACCCCGGAAGTTTTGATTCCGATGTCATTTGGCACCGTCGCGAGACCAAGACCTGGCGGGGCGAGATCAAGGCGTTCCGCCAACTCGGCGCTCACCAGCTCAAGGGGGGCGTCGCGCTCTCCAAAGAGATATTTGCCTTCGAGGAGATCCAGCGCTCGTACCTGCCGTTCACCGGTCGTGTGACCGATGTCAACCGTGACGGCGTTCCGGACGAACCGTATCCAGATCGCGGTATCTTCCGTGACTTCTTCGCCTATGAGCCGATCACCGGGACCGTTTATCTTCGCGATAACCTCGAGTACGGCTCGATGATCGCGAATATCGGTCTCCGCTGGGACTTCTTCCTGCAGGATACCGAGGGCCTGGTGCCGGTGGTACAGGGAGACGATCTGGGCGGCACTATTCTCGGCGATCGCCAGGAGATCTCCCCCCGTATCGGTTTCTCGTACCCGATCTCGGATAAGGCGAAAGTCCACTTCAACTATGGACACTTCTTCCAGCTGCCGGAGTATCGGTACATGTACGCCCGTAACACGGCCAGCGTGGACGCGAACGATGTGGTTGGCAACTACAACCTGAATTATCAGAAGACCGTCCAGTACTCGTTCGGCGTCAAGTACGCGATGAACGAGAGCTACGCGATCGACCTGTCCGGTTATTTCAAAGACGAGTTTGACAAGATCAACCAGCAGTCGGTGGTGCTTGGTTTCCGCAAGGTGAACCAGTATCGCAACCGCGACTACGGTCGGAGCCGTGGCTTCGAGTTGACGCTCGACAAGCGCGGCGGCGGCTATGTCACCGGTCAGATCAGCTACACGTACTCGTTCGCGTACGGCAAGGCGTCGCAGGCCAGT
>JAMPYH010000142.1 GCA_023700785.1 Candidatus Zixiibacteriota bacterium | reverse complement strand
CGGCGCCGATCAGTCCTGCTTCGGTCTTGTAGGCCGAAACGGCTGAGGCGTCAACGCGGTGGTACGGAGCGCCGCCGAAAGTGCCATGGTTGATGGCGATCGCCGCGGCACTGCGGGACATAGTTCGTTCGGAAATGACTGGAAGTGTGGTCGGCGTACCGGCAGTGATGCTGGCGTTGCCGAGTGCGTTCGCGGCGCTGGGAGTCAGTGGTTCGGCGGCGAAAGCGATCGAGCCACAGATCAACGCGCACATCGCGCAGAGCGTTACAAATACCTTCACTGGTTCTTCTCTCCCCAGAGATAGAGTGTGAGGCCAACGTAGCGAGTAAACGTCGGTCGGGTTACGTTACCTGTCTTGTGAGATCAAAGAAATCACGCCGCGGTCGAAGTGGAGGATGCAATCGGTGGAGGCAGGCGTCCCCTTCAACTGTGGCTGAGCATGGAATTAACGAGTGCCGTGCCACCCCCTTCCATCATGCAGAAAAGGCATGAACCTAAACGTCCCTTCGAGAACCTATGACTACACCATTAATTGCGAACCGTTTTGGGTGTGCGGGATTAGCGAGTATGTCCTCACCCGGGGGCAAGATAGCACAGTATCCGCGACCTGTCAAGGGAATCACGGACAGATGCCGCTATTTTCGTTCATTAATTGAAATTGGATAGTCCGCCTGATCGTCAAGGACGCGAACGGCTATTCATGGAGTATTCGCGTCTATGTAGAGCACTGCGACAAAAAAACTGACACAGTCGAAACCGAGTGAATCTTAGCGGGTTAACAGCGATAGAACAGAGCCGCCTGAGTTCTCGACTTAGTAATAATGTGAGAACGCAGATCTCTGGCGGCAGTTGATAGTGGTCGCCGAAGGTCATTGTCCAAAATGAAACCCGATGAAATCGGGTTTCATCGGGTTCAATTCACCAATCACCAAGCCGTGAGCGAGGATCACTTTAGCCTGGCAATGGTTTCAACCAGCTTCCGGAGTTCGTCCACCTAAACTCTGAGCTGGTCATTCTCTTTACTCAGTTGTTTGATCGCCGCAAGGGCTAGTGCAGAGTCAGCACCGGGTGAGGTTTCGATGACAGCATCTCTTAATTGAACCCGCAAGTACTGGACGATCTGGATGCTCGGCATGGCTTCTGGAAGACCAGATAACCGGCCCCTCGCAAGGCGGTTGCGGGAGCCGGTTGTAATGCGTAGGTTGGAAGATCAGACGAATAGTGTCAAGTCAGTCATCTTAAGCTCGCAGGCGGAACATCGATGAACGTCCTCTTTGTAGAAGAGATCTCCCCAGCTCAGGAGAATTCGCTCCGCGCGCTACTGAATAGGGACATCCACTTGACTGTCAGCAAAGAGATCCCGGCCCAGCCCGACTACCAGGTGTTGGTCGGGGGAAGGCTTAAGCCGGAGATGCTGACCGCGAGCCCGTCGCTCCGGACAGTGATCATCCCCTGGGCGGGTGTGCCGGTTCCGGTCAGGGAGATGCTGATCGGTCATCCCCAGCTCACGGTTCACAATCTGCACTACAACGCCCAGCCGACTGCCGAGCTGGCGCTTACGCTTTTACTGGCGGCGGCAAAAAACATCCTACCCCTTGACAGCAAACTTCGGGAAGGAGACTGGCGGCCGAGGTATGCGGCGAGTGAATCGATCCTGCTTTCCGGCCGGACGGCGGTTATCCTGGGCCTGGGTGAGATCGGACGCCGAGTTGCCGAGGGTTGCCGCGCTATCGGTATGAAGACGGTGGGAATTCGTCGCCGTTCCTCCGCCCCGATCGAAAGCGTCAATCAGGTCATTCCTCTCGATCAGCTGGCGGAGGTACTTCCTCGCGCCAACGCGCTGATTGTCGCGCTGCCGCTGACCGGCGAAACAAAAGGTCTGATCGGAAGAACTGAACTCTCTCTGTTGCCGGATAGGGCGATAGTTGTTAATGTCGCGCGAGGTCCGATCATTCAGGAAGAAGCTCTCTTCAATGAACTAACGTCAGGTCGCTTACGAGCCGGCCTGGATGTTTGGTACATGTATCCGGACACCTTAGAGTCGCGCGAGCGAACCGAACCGTCCGCGTTTCCGTTTCACTCGCTGTCAAATGTAGTGATGACTCCGCATGTGGGTGGCGATTCTGATCAGAGCGATGTTCTGTGGGAGGAAGGCCTGGCCGCCTTGTTGAATCTCGCGGCGAAAGGAGATCCGTTGCCGAACCGAGTAAACCTTGAATACGGATATTGAGCGTCCATGTTAGCAACAATGCGACGGCGGAGTGGCCGGATCAGTGTCACCGGTGAAATTCACCCGAATTTCGATATCGGGTTTTTGGTGATTTTCACCTCTCGTCTTCTTATTAAGATGGACACACGCATCTATTCGTTAACCTGTGTGAGTTAACGTCACCTTTTTTTGAAGATCGTGCGGCGAATTCGAGATTCCTCTTGACATCAGGGATACCGGTCTCTATCATGAGGCACACGATAATCGCCAGCATGATCAGTATCGACACGATTATCCGGGGATATTGAGGTTTATCAGGGGAACTGATCACGCAAAGCCCTTATCGGGGATCGGAAGTACATCAACAAATTGACTGGGTACTGCTTCGACACCGGGATGTCGCGGCAAATTTGTTAGAAGGTGTTCTTCCAAGGGGAAACATAGGAGCCGTCTCGCCAGACTCTCACACGCCTCCTTGGCTGCATACAGCCTCCTAACAATTTCCAAGGAATAGGTACATAAGCGACGCGGTCGCTCGCTCAATCTGGGGCGCCTGGCGATGTGGGTTCGATGCGATCCACAGGCGCGGGTGTTCGTGATCGAGTCAGAGGGGACACGCGACCGCGAGCTTATGGCCGATCCATTCTTCGGGAACATGTTATCTGGGAGGGACCAGAGGCATCAGACCAGAGACAGAACGATCACACGATCGATTGTCGACCCTTTTCCATGCAGTGAACTCTGCACGCTGAGGACGAAAGCGGTAAGCTCACAGAAGAAGGGATACGCGACGGACTGCCGGCGGGATTCAATTAGTGCCGCCAGGTAAGAAGGCACCTTAAGGCTAACCTGGGTACTGCTAGTCTTGAGCCCCTCACCCGGCAGCGTCGCAATATAGCGGATAATTGCCACTCTCACAAGTGGCAACTTGCGCGGCTGGTTGCGCCAGTTCTGGGCGTTTCCCCTATCCTCACGATCTAAAGGACATCCACAATCGCATCTGTCGGGCCGCGTTGGCCGCGGCACCCTTATCCCTTGGGTTATGGCGATCTCCGGTGCTTTGGCATCGGGTCGCGCAAGAGTGGAATCATTTCGGAGGATACAGATGAATAGGATTTTCCTAACGATCTTCCTGACGATGGCGGTACTGTGCATGTCCGCGCTTCCCGCGATGGCTCAGTACACGACGTTTATCGTCGATGATGACGGCAATCCGCTGACCACCTACCCGACCCTCTCCGCGGCGATCGCGACCGCGCAGACCTTTGCCGGCGGTCCTCACAAGATCGTCATCATGGCGGGTAGTTATAGTGACAACAATCTGACGCCAAATCCGGCGAAGATTGATGCCATTTACGGCGATTCAGCCGCCGCACCGGGCGATATCGTCTTCACCTCGCCAGTGGGCACCTTCAACTTCATCACCCTCGGCCTTGACCAGTCGCTACGCAATATCAAGCTGGTCGGCTACGCGGGAACTGGAGTCCTGGTCAATGGCAACAACGTGGTCGTGGAAGACATGATCATCGAGGGAGCCAGCGGCACGGGTGTCTATCTCAATTCAGTTAACAACGCGCTGGTGCAAAATCTGGCGCTGTCGAACCTGAATAACGGTGTGTACTGTGCCGCCGCCAGCAATACGACGATCCAGAACTGCGATGCGGTCGATTGCGATTTTGGCGCGCAGATCTACAACCTCACCGGCACCAGCTGGATCATCGACTTCACCGCCCTGCGCGGTAATTACGGGATCTATGTTGATGGCGGTTCATCCGGTTTGGAGATCCAGAACGCGCGTGTTGACTCGGTCAGCACGTACGGTATCTATTTCAACAGTGTCGGCGGCAGCCGCATCGAAAACAGTCTGGTAAATGCCAGCGGCGGCTGGGGGATCATCGCCCTCAACTCCACCGCGCAAAACTGGATCCGCTACAACTGTCTCATTAATAACACCGGCGCGAGCCAGGGTTATGATGACGGCATAGCGGCGAACTGGTGGGATGGCAACTTCTTCGGTGACAACGTTTACACGATGTCTCCGGGGATCATCACCGACGCCAACCCGATGCAGTATGCCCTGACGGCGGTCGCGGCCGCGACCAGCTACAATATCGGCGACATCATTGATGTCGACTTTATGTGGTCGATGCCGGCCTGCGCCGGTCTGGACAGCCAGTTGATGGCGGCCTACAACTTCGTCGTTAACTGGGACGATACCAAATTGGCGTACGTCGCCGGTTCCGCCGATTACGATGGCGCGTATCTTGGTCCGTCTCCGCCGGCTCTCTACACCGGAATCAGCGCAACTTCGAATTCGCTCACCTTCGCGGCGGCCAACTTTACCCTTCCGGGTATCGATGGCGGTCGTCTTGGCTTCGCGCAATTCGAAGTGATCGGCGCAAACGTCTCGTCGGCGATCACGTTCACCGGAACGGACTTCCGTGATCCGGCGAACAACCCGATCCCGCACGGCGCAGGTTCGACCAGCTTTACGCTGATCGACAATGTCGCGCCGGTGCTGGTATCGGTGGTGGCAAACAATCCTGCGGGTGATGATACCTATTCGGACGGCTCTGTCGCTGGTCCGGGTCCGTTCCTGCAGTTGTTCCTCACCATGTCGGCCACCGACAACTACGATCTGGACAAGTTCCAATGGAACTCCAACGGCGGTGTTTGGAGCGACTATATCCCGGTCCCGGGTGTGCACCCATTGATGGCGGGGGCCAGTGCTCCTACGCTGTATAACTTCGTGTGGCTTGGACTACCCGAAGGCACTCATACCGCGGGAATACGTGTTGTCGATGCAGGTGGAAATGTCTCGAATGAGATCTTTTACACTTACACGATCGATCGGACCGCTCCGGCTATCACATCCGTCGCCGTTTCCGACAAGGATGGCTGCGCGCTTGACAATAGCCGTTGGACCAATGATTCGACTGTGACGTTGGCGATCACCGCCACCGGCAGTCCATTTACCATGATGGTCTCGGAGTCCGGCGATCAGCCGATCATCCCGTATGCCGCCTCCAGCGATTTCGCGATGACCAACGTGAACGGCGCGCACACCGTCTGGGCACGGCTGTACGACAAGTACAATAACCGTGTCGATTGGACGCCGTCCAACGCGATCATCCTGGACAATATCGCGCCAGTCGCGGTTGGTCCGTTGGTGATCAACGCCGGCGCCCCGAAGACCAACAGCGCCAGCGTGGCGATCTCCTGGGCCAATCTGGGACTTGGCGGCCTGAACATGGGTCAAGCGAACCTGTCCGAGAATGCGGGCGATCTGGTCTGCGGTAACGGTGGATGGGTTCCGAACTCTGTTGGTCCGCCCTGGCCATTTACGCTCTCGGCCGGCGACGGCATGAAGACCGTCTATCTGGCTTCTCGCGACAGCGCCGGCAATATCAGCAACGTCCTGTCCGATGCCATTGAGCTCGACATGACGCCGGTGACGATCACTTCATACGACATGGTCGATCTTGGCGGTTTCGACTGCTCGAACGACGGCCAGATCGAGGCTCACTACAGCTGGACCGGCACCGATGCCGTGACGCTGGAGTGGTCGTACGATGGGATCACGTGGGGCTTCTGGAAGTCTCTCGTGGGCGAGACCTCGCCCGACACCGCGCTTGGTTCAGTTCCCAACGTGGCCGGTGTTCAGTACCTGTACATTCGTATTGTGGACGATATCGCCAATACATCGGCGCCGGCGGTTGACAGTATCGAGGTCGATAACACGGTCCCGACCCTGACCAACATGATCGTCGTCGACGCGGCCGCGACAGCGACCCCTAACCCGATCGATCCCCAGTATTCCAACTCCCTGACGTTTAATCTCAGCATCACTGGATTAAGCGCGGATGTAACGGTACTGCGGGTCTCGGAGGATAACTTCACGACCTATTCCGACTTCGCGATCGTCTCAGCGAATCCGTACACGTTAAGCTATACGTACGCGGGAACGCCGACCGAATGCGTCGCCAAGACACTTTGGATCAAGGCGCTGGATTGCGCGGGCAACGAATCGGTCTTTGATTCCGATCCGTTCCGGCTCGATCTGACGCCGCCTGTGCTGACATCGTTCACCGGTCCCGCGCTGACCAACGTTGCGTTGGTTAACCTGGCGATCGCGGCGACTGACAACTGCACCCCGTATCGCATGCGTATCGGCGAAGGTTCGCTGGTAGGTGTGCCGTGGGTCGCCTACAACGCTGCTCCAACGTACTCGTTGGTTGGGGGCGACGGCCCGCACACGGTGCTGCTTGAGGTCTCCGACCGGGGCGGAAATATCGTTTCCGGCTCGTGCGTGATCAACCTTGACGCGACGGTGCCGTCCGCGGCGTCGTTTGTCATCGTCTCCGGCAATCCATTGGCCGCACCGGGCTATACCAGTTCGCTGTCGGGGAACACGGTCAACATGACGTGGGACGGCGATGTCGATTCGTTCTGGACCATTAACAGTGATGGCAGCAATCCGCTTCCAGGCTGGACCCCAGTCTCAACACCGTTCGCGCTCAATCCGTTGACCGCGCTGGGCGGCGTGGGCATGAAGCAGGTTAACTACTACTTCAAGGATGGGGCCGGCAATGTGGGTGGACCATATCCCGCGACCATCCTCTACTCCAACGTCCCGCCGCCGCCACCGGCTACCGCGACCGGAACTCCGAGCGCGAGCTGCGTGCTGCAGTGGGCCGCTGCGCCAGATGGCCAGAAATACACCATCCGGTACAACTTCCAGAACCAGTATCCGACCTATCCTGATCCGGTGCCGCCGCATCCGATGGATCGCCTGCTGGAAGGTATTCTCGCGACCGACACGGTGACGG
>JAMPYH010000141.1 GCA_023700785.1 Candidatus Zixiibacteriota bacterium | reverse complement strand
GCATTGTGAGAATGTCCCGGACAAGGTGCTTAATCCGATCAACACCTGGGAGGATCCGGAGGCATACCAGTCGAAGTACCTCCAGTTGGCGGCGCTGTTTATTGAGAACTTCAAGAAGTTCCGCGACGGCTGTACGCCGGAAGTGATCGCCGCCGGCCCGGTGAAAAAGGAGTTTGTGACGGCAAGCCGATAACGTTTCGGCTTTGGTAGGTTTTCAGAGCCCTTCGTGGAGAGGGGCTCTTCTTTTTTTACGAGCGCAATACCCTTCATGGAGTTCGTAGCCCCAAATAGTACTTGACACGCGACTCTCCGTTGCCTACACTATACTGTCAGTCGGTTCGGCATGTACACCTTTCCTGTCGCCGATTCTGGTCACCGACTCAGTTGTCTCAAAGCGAACCACAGTTTTTCGAAGCGGTCTTAATCGTCCGGGCTGATCATTTCTACACGGAGGTCCTATGCGTATCATGTCCGCATTGGCCCGCTCCTGTTCGTTCGCGATACTGTTCATCGCCTATGTCTCCCTGGACAGCCTCGCCACAGAGGGCGTGACCACCGATTTTCTGACCGACGCTTACGCGTCAAACCAGTTCACTCAAGCTCCAAACGCGCCACCCGGTCCCTGTTCAGCGCCGAACTCCGGTGGTACGGTCGCGCTCCCCGCGCCCTGTCCGTATCGCACTCACCTCGATACCGGACGAATTGTCAATGGCTTGCCGCCGGGTTCGACTATTGAGATCGAGATAGTTGCCATGAATCTGGTCGGTTTGCCGGAAGTCCCCGGTGGGCCGCTTGGAGGAACCACAGTGCAGGCAACCGGAGACGCGCAGTTGATCCTCAGGGGTACCGGCCTGTACGCCGGCTATCTGAGGATGCTCAATATGCCGATCAACCAGTTCCTGTGCTACACCGCTCCACGAAGTCCCGGCGCGAATCCGCAGATGTTCATGACGGATCTGGATCAACTGTTCGGTCAACTGCCTCCGGGTGATCCCGATTTCGACCTGTTGAGGATCACGGCCGGCACAGGATTTGGGATGCCGAGCCCGGGGCATACAACTTTGTGGAGGACTTCCGCAACCAGTTGGGCGGTCAACAGCTTTTTCGACATCACCTATCGCGTTGATTTCGTTGGCGCTCCCGGCAGTATGTTTGGAGGCATGTCCGGATCGACGACCGATGCCCCCCTGCATATCCTGCAAGGCGGACCATTCTGGCGTCCGGGCGACGACCACAAAATGCACTACCCGCAGACACCCGATTCCGTGGGGTGGGATGTTTTTGCCGTCTATGACCGCGTAATGGGGGACGATTTTAGATGTACCGAATCCGGCCCCATCAAGGATATCCACTTCTGGGGCTCGTGGCTGAACGATGATACTACCGTGGTGCCGTCGTTCGAAGTCAGCATCTGGTCCGATGTCCCCGCTGGGATTGATCTCCCCTGGAGCCACCCGGGGACAATGCTCTGGACGCAATCATTCTCGAAGTATGTCTCCACGCCGATGGATCCTTCGCCACAGGGCTTTTATGACCCGCAGACCGGTCTGTGGTCCCAACCCAACCACAAGAAGTGGTATCAGTATGACATCCTCATAGATTCAACCCTGTGGTTTAATCAGACGGCTGGAACGATCTATTGGCTGGTGATCAGCGCCAAGCTTGATCCGATAGATACTCTGCTGGGTAGGCGTTGGGGCTGGAAGAGTTCGACGCTGCACTTCAACGATGACGCGGCGTTCTATAGGACCACCACCATTGGCACCCCCTGTCTTACCCCGGATCTTCCTGGCGCGTTCACCGGGATGCTTCCTCCGCCATGTCCCATTGAGGGGTACGGTAATCAAATGAAGATCATCGATGGACTGCCGCCCGGAACGACCATCGATATGCCGGTTCGCATGGATAATCTAATGGCGCCGTCAGAAGTGCCGGGAGGGATTTTGGGCGGTCATGCGCAATTCTTTGATATCTTTATCGAATTGCCGATGTCGGGTACCGGCGCTCTGGCAGGATACAATCGATTTATACAGATACCTCTCACCTGCGAAACCAATACCGGCGCTCGGGGAGGAGCGGCAATTCAATCTTTCCCCCACGAGTTCATGCAGATGCAGGGCCAGATAGTTGGGGATCCAGATTTCGATCTGTTGAGGATAACCGGCGGCACCAATTTTGGAATGCCGAGCCCCGGACATACCACTCTGACGCTGCAAGGTGGCGGCAACTGGACGGTCGAGAGTTTCTTCGACATTACCTACCGGATCGATTTCGTCGGCGCTCCTGGTGGTCCACTGTCCGGAATGTCCGGCTCCACCACCGGCACTATTCGAATGTACATCGGGCCCGCCCCTGGAGCGGCCAACTGGGAGGAGATCTACGAACCGCCATTCTTTACCCAGTCGCTCGACCTTGCCTTCGTCATAACGGGCGGAACCACGTCCTGCTGTATCGGAGCCACCGGCAATGTAAACAAGAGCCCGGGAGAGTCACCGGATATTTCTGATCTCTCACTCCTGATCGCTTATCTGACAGTCACCCCCAAGCCGGCGCTCCCGTGCGTGCCGGAAGCCAATATCAACGCGGCGGGTGGAATTGACATCTCAGATCTTTCGCTCTTAATAGCTTTCCTGACAGCGTCACCGCCTCCGGCTCTTCCCCCCTGTCCGTAGGCAGCAATCAACCTTAAACAGAAACGGCCGCTCGGTCTCGATCGAGTGGCCGTTTCCATTTCGAGCCACATTTCAATCGCCTGTTTCAAACCTTGACTCATCAACTCGACAGCCCTAGCTTCGGGCGGGTTTTTTGACCGTACGAGAGCCAAAACAGATGTTACGACCAAAACTACTGGATACGCTGAAGGGGTACACGTCGCGCCAATTCGCGACTGACGCTATGGCCGGTACCATTGTCGCCATTGTCGCGCTCCCTTTGGCGATCGCGTTTGCGATCGCGTCCGGCGTCTCGCCGGAGAAGGGTCTCTACACCGCCATTGTCGCCGGGTTTCTTATCTCCGCGCTCGGCGGTAGTCGCGTGCAGATCGGCGGCCCGACCGGCGCGTTTGTGGTCATCATCTATGGCATAGTGCAGCAGTACGGCATCGATGGCCTGATGGCGGCGACTCTCATCGCGGGAGTGATCCTGGTGATCATGGGGTTGCTCAAGTTTGGCTCCGTTATCAAATTCATCCCCCATCCAGTGATCGTTGGATTCACCACCGGGATCGCGGTGATCATCTTTTCATCGCAAATGAATGATCTGCTGGGGCTCGGCATAAGCGACCTGCCCGCGGATTTCATCGAAAAATGGGTCATTATCCTCAGGCATATTGGAGACGCTCGCATGGCGGATCTTGCGGTGGGACTGGGAGTGATCCTGATCATCCTCCTCTGGCCAAAGATCAATCGCCGTATTCCCGGGCCGTTCATCGCGCTGATCGCGGTGTCGGCCGCGGCACCGCTGTTACATCTACCGATCGAGACGATCGGCGCCCGGTTTGGCGAGATCCCTCATTCTCTGCCGTCACCGAGCTGGCCGGAGGTTAATTGGGCTACTATCAAGAACCTGATTCAGCCGGGTCTTACCATCGCGCTGCTGGCGGGAATCGAAGCGCTTCTCTCAGCCGTCGTAGCCGACGGCATGATATCGGGCAAACACCGCTCAAATATGGAACTGGTAGCGCAAGGTATTGCCAATATAGCGTCCCCGATTTTTGGCGGCGTCCCCGCGACCGGCGCGATCGCCCGCACCGCGACCAATGTCAAGAATGGGGGCAGGACTCCGGTAGCCGGCATAATACACGCGATAATACTGCTCGCGATCATGCTGCTCTTTGGCAAATGGGCCGGTCTGATCCCGATGGCGGCGCTCTCCGGGATCATGATCATTGTCGCCTATAATATGTCCGAGTGGCGAACTTTTCTCGCGCAGGTCAAAGGAAGCAAGTCCGACGCGGCGGTTCTGCTCAGTACGTTTACTCTGACAGTTGTCCTCGACCTGACCATCGCCTTGCAGGTCGGCCTGGTGATCGCGTCGATCATGTTCCTGCGTTCGATGGCCTACTCAAGCAATGTGACGGCTATATCCGAGAACTGGGACGACTCCCAGGGAATGGATGATGTCGCGAACTTCTCGCTCTCCCCTATTCCTGACGGCGTGAACGTATTTGAGATCAACGGTCCGATGTTTTTCGGCGCGGCGTATAAATTCAAGGAGTCAATTGCTGTCATCGACAAGCCGCCCAAGGCGGTGATCGTCCGCATGCGCCAGGTGCCGGTCATTGACGCCACCGGTCTGCGGACCATTGAAGATGTTTACAAATCATATAAGAAACATGGCACTGCGTTCTTGATGTCCGGCGTACAGCCGCGAGTGCGCGAGTCGATGCTACGCTCAGGACTGCTGGAGACGATCGGCGAAGACAACGTCCTGCCGACATACGATGACGCCTTGCTCCGCTCCCGGGAGATATTCTCCTCCCTCAACAAGCCGAAGAGCGGGTAAGCCGTTATAGTCAGTCGAACCTCGCGGCGAACCTTTCTCCTTGCCTGATGGTTCTGATTGTCCGATACTTGCAGCCAATTCCTGCCGGTCAGATCCGGCAAGTGGAGACCAAAAGACGATGCCAACTTACCAATATCGCTGTCCATCCTGTGGACATGAGTTCGAAGAGTTTCAGTCGATGTCGGAGGATCCGATCGAGCTTTGCCCGAAGTGCGGCAAGAAAACTCAACGGCTTATCTCTGGCGGCGCAGGACTGATCTTTAAAGGGTCCGGATTCTATATTACCGACTATAAAAAGAAAGAATCCAGGAAGACCGATTCCGGATCAGGCGACAGCGCGCCCAAGACGGACGCCAAGACCGACAAGGCATCATAGGCGGCACGGAGTCGAAGATGACACCAGCGCACTTTGAGGATCTTCGCTCTCAACTCTCCTTTCCCGACTCGCTGGTTTTCCGGGTAACCTCCGAGTACGAGAAGTACTTCAGCGATGCGACAACATACTCAGGGAAGCCAGCCGCGATTCTCTTTGCTCGCGTGAAAGAGGATGTACAGGCGGCTGTCAAATTCTGCCAAAAGAACAAGATCCCATTAGTGCCTCGAGGAGCCGGGACGGGCCTCTCCGGCGGATGTGTAGCCTCAAGTGATAGTTTACTCCTATCCACTGAACTGATTAACCATATTATAGTTAACAAGCCGACCGCAACAGCGATTGTTGGCCCCGGCGCGATCACCAAAACCTTGCAAGACGAAGCCGCCAAAGTCGGGCTTACGTATCCTCCGGATCCAGCCAGTTTTCGAGAGTCCACTCTGGGGGGAAATGTTGCCGAAGGTGCCGGCGGGCTTCGGTGCAGGCGTTTTGGCGTCACGAAAGATTACGTCCTGGGACTGGAGGCTGTTCTGGCGGACGGGTCGCTCCTCCGTACCGGCGTCCTTGGCAATGGATCCGGATTTGGTCTGGAGGATCTACTGCAGGCGTCTGAGGGGACCCTTGGCATCATCACTGAGATCGCCTTTCGGCTTATTCCTATACCGACTCGGGGCGCGACTATCCTGGTCGCTTTTGACCATCCGACTAAAGCAGCACAGACGGTAGCAGATATTACCGCGCAAGGGATCATTCCGACTGTCCTGGAGTTCCTTGATGGCGATGCCGCGGCTTGCTCAAACGAGTATGAGAAGAACGAAGGGCTGGATGATGCCGCCGCTATCTTGCTCCTAGAAACCGCCGGTCAAGACACCACAAAAGAAATCGTACAAATTCGTGAAATATGCGAGCGGAACCGATGCAACTATCTTAGAGGCGAGACGGATCCCGAGCGGGCTGAGTCCCTGTGGAATGTTCGCCGCAACCTCTCCAAGGCGATCAAGGCTTCAGCGGCCATCCGCATATCCGAAGACGTGGCGGTTCCAAACACGCAATTCCCTGTGCTGGTTGACTTTGTCGCCAAGATGAATCTTGCCAGCCCGCTCCGCATAAACGCCTTTGGTCATGCCGGCGACGGCAATCTGCATGTCAATTTCCTCTCCTCCTCCGGTTCTGAAACCGATAAGGAGCTCATTGAACAAGGGATATTGACGTTGATGAAAAAAACGGTCGAACTCGGGGGGACCTTGACCGGCGAACACGGAATCGGATTGGCCAAACGAGCCTACCTGCCCTTGGAGTTTGACCCCGCCACACTGAGAGCGATGCGGGGGATTAAGCAGGTTTTTGACCCTTTCAACATCCTGAACCCCGGGAAACTGCTCCCCAAATAAAAATTGGCATCAATGCCCATTATCGTCTCTTGACAAAGGGGAGAACAGAACACTACTTTTGTCGGTAATGTGAATAGTTTCACATCGTATAAGAATTATACAGTCGCTTACGTGTTAACATAAGGAGTCCTTCCATGGCCAAGACATTAAAACAAAGAATGGCCGAATTGATACCCAAGCTCCGTGAAGAGCGTTCGACAGTGATGAAAGAGGGCCGCGATGTAGTCATCTCGCAGGTGACTGTCGAGCAGGCGATAGGTGGAATGCGCGGCATCAAAGGGATGGTGTGCGATACGTCCCTTGTCGAGCCCGATACCGGTCTGGTCATTCGCGGCATTCCGATCAAGGAGCTTACAGACAAACTTCCCGAAGAGATCTTTTGGCTGCTGCTTACCGGCGAAATGCCGGGCAAAGAAGAACTGGCCGGTTTCCAGAAAGAGCTGAAGAAAAACGGCAAAGTTCCGGACTATGTCTGGAAAGTTCTCAAAGCGATGCCAAAGACCTCGCACCCGATGGCGATGCTGGATACCGCGATCCTCGCCATGGAGAACGAGTCGATCTTCCGCAAACGGTACACCAAGGGGATGCACAAGAATGAGTACTGGGAGCCGGCGCTCGACGACGCGATCCGCATCCTCGCTACTATTCACACCATCGCCGCCGGTGTCTATCGGATCAAATACAAAAAGGGACCGATCCTCAAATCGTCGCCGAAGCTCGACTGGAGCGCGGACTATTGCCACATGCTCGGCATCGATGATGCCAAAGTGAAAAAGGGCCAGAAGAAGCCGAACAAGGACGAAGTGTATGACATGATGCGCCTCTACCTCGTGCTCCACTCGGATCACGAAGGCGGCAACGT
>JAMPYH010000140.1 GCA_023700785.1 Candidatus Zixiibacteriota bacterium | reverse complement strand
GTCGCCATATAGAAGATCAGCAACAGAAAGGCGATATCGACCATGGGCGTCATGTCGATACGAATGCCAACTCTGCGTTTGGACATCGTTAGATTCCTTCTTTCGCGCGCAGGATCTGCATCACCTCGAAGGTCGCTTCGTCGGTGGTGTAGTTGAACGCATCTACTTTATTAACAAAGAAATTGTAGAAGAAGATTCCGAGAATACCGGAGATCAGGCCGCCGGCGGTGTTCACCAGGGCCTCGGAGATACCGGTCGCCAACGCGTTAGCGTCGATCACGCCGCCTTCGACGTTACCGGTCGCGGCGAACGCGCGGATCATACCAATGGTCGTCCCGAGCAGACCGATCATGGTCGCGATCGAGGCGATGGTGGAGAGCGCGATCAGGTTGCGTTCAAGGAGCGGTCCTTCAAGAGCATTGGCCTCTTCGATGGCCGCCTGGGTCAGCTGGATCCGCTTTTCGGAGTTGAGCGCTTTGTCGGCGCGGGCCTCGCGATACCGTTCAATACCGGCGCGGAGCACGTTGGCGGTGGTACCGCGCTGCTTGTCGCACGCGGCCAGGGCGCCATCATAATCGTCGGCCTGGAGCAGGGTGATCAGCTTCTTAAAGAAGACCTGTACCGAGCTCTTCCCCTTGGCCACCGAATACAGCGAGAAATACCGTTCGACCGTAAAGACGATCAACATGACGAGCACCATGATCAGGATGATCACGAGCGGGCCGCCTTTGTAGATCGAGTGGGTAATGGTACCTTCCGGGGCGGTCGCGAAAACGCCATAGAAGAGACCGAAGCCGATGGCCAGCGCCACCAACGCGTTCAGCGTTACGAATAAAGTCTGTTTAACCACGAGAACACATCCTCCAGTTTTATATACAAGCTCAGATTTCGATACCTTTAAGGGCCAGCAGGACAAACGCGCCAATCGCGATCGTCATGCCATAACTGACCGTGGAAATGAACGGGCCAATGCCGTAGCTTGGACCGAGATTCGCGTACGCGCTGGCCGCCGATGAACCATACTCTCCGCCCAAAAATGACACCAGGAGCGCGGCCACAAAGAGGATCACCGGGATCCAGTTGAGGCGAAGCATCTTCTTGAGATTGAGGGCGAATTGATCGTCGAGGGATCTGGTCTTAAAGAGCGTCATCAGCATATATATCGGGAGCGCGATAGCGGCGAGCGTAAAGAGCAGTCCGAGCAATCCGGTCAGCATCAGGCCAAAGCCGCCGCTGAAGACCGAGCCGAGATAGGCGAATGACCCGATGCCGCTCACTCTCTCGGTCTCCCGTTCAACTTTTTTCCGGGTCTGCACCGCGGTGATGACTTCGCCGCGCTGTTCCTCACCCTGCTGTACCTGGGTGGTCGGTGTGGTTTCAACAATGCGTTCCTCGTACACGGTGTACCACGGAAGCGCCAATGACACCAGGATCACCAGGGAGGCGAGCACCAGGACCCAGCGCTCCGCGCCCGAGATCCGCTCGATCATGAGCGTACACTGCTCACGCAACAGTTCGCCGCGAGTCCGCCGCTTGACCACATTGTCAACCAGCTTCGCTTTCTCGGCGTCCGACGTGAACAGGTCTTTCGGCTTGCCGGGGAAAACATCGAATCCGATATAGTGGAAGCGATCATCCTCCGTGATGCGACGCTGTCCGGCGGTTTGTTTATCTTGGTCAGCCATTCAGACCCCTTACCAGTCCTTCTCCCTTATGCAGGGCGATTAGAATTCATACCGAGTGTCATCCTGGCCCTTCTGGGCGTCCTTATTGCCAGGCTGGCACTGAAGTACCTTCCCATACCAGTCGAACGCGTTCTTGAAATCGGACTTGGAACCCACCTTGTCGTCCTTGGCGCGCTCGGCTCCACGGGTGTGGTAAGCCTGGGCGACCCAGAGAACAAGACTCGGATCCTTGCATCCCCCTCCTGATTTGACAACACAATTATATGCATCGAGCAGGTAGTCAAGACTCTTGGAAAGACTCTTCGGGCAGCCGACCTCGCCCCCGGCGAAATACGCATAGCCGAGCGAACGTTTGGCGATGCAATCAGTCGGGTCGAGCTGCAAGAGACGCTCAAACTGCTTGATCCCCTCGGCACAGTTCTTCAGTTGATAAAGATAAGTGGTGCCGAGCGTCTGGAGGATCTTGATATCGTTCGGATTGTACTGCAGATAGGTCGCGAAATACCCCGCGGCGACCTGCGTCCAATTGGTATTCGGGTCGAACGTAAAGCTCGCCGTATCGATCGAGACGATCTGCGCCGCTGAAGTCGCGGAATCCGCCGGTTCGGCGTCGCCGCCCGCCAGGGCCAGCGCGCACGACGCCGCGTTGCGATAGATACCGGAGCTGGCGGAATCGACGCCGATCGCGATCCGCTTCTGGTAGAAGTGCATCGCCGGCTGGTACATTTTCAGGCTGTGGTAGGCCAGCGCGATATTCTGGATCGCGCGCGAATTGGCGCTGTCGATCTCCAGGACCTTGCGGTAATTCTCGATGGCGTTGGCGTAGTCCGGAGGCTTCTGGTAGTAGTACGCGTCAGCCATGAACTGATACAGCTCGATCGGGCTTACTTTGGACTCACCGCCCAACGCGATATGCTTGTTGAGCATTTCGGAGCCCTTGTCGAACTGCTTGGCGCCCCAAAGCGCTTTTCCATAATTAAAGTAGATATCTTTCGGCTCGTATGGAATGCTCAGGACGTTTTCGAAATAGGTGACGGCGTCTTCGAACCCGCTCAGGTTGAGATAGGACATGGCCAATTCGAAATAGGCGCGGACTGTGCCGGAGTCGGGCTTGGCGCCGGAAAGCTCGAGGTAGCGCTTGTAGGAACCGATCGTTTCTTTGAAGCGGTTGGCTTTATCTTCGCGGCTGGTGGAAGACATCGCCGCCTTAAAATAGATGCCGCCCGCGCGATTCCATGCCGACGCGTGAGTGGAGTCCTTCTGCAGGACTATGCGCAGTTTCTCGATCGCGCAGTTGTAGTCGCGCATCTCCAGGCAGGCTTCGGCCCAGTTGTAGTAAACCTCGGTGCCGGCGGTATCTTTTTCGAGAGCCTTCTCGTATTCAGAGACGGCCAACGACGGGATCCCCTGCCGGAAGTTGGCGTTGCCGAGATGGATATGATAAGTTGGGTTATTCTCGTCAACGAGCAGAGCCTGGCGGAAAGCACGGTCAGCCTCCTGGAAGTTCCCCTTCTTCATCATAACCATGCCGTAGCCGTCCTCAAGCATCCCCTTTTCGACCCCTTTGGCTTTCTTCCGGCCCTCATCGAGCAGTTTTTCCGCCCGATCAAGTTCACCCAACTCTACCAGGGCACGGCCAAGGTAGTAGGTGTTCTCGACATCTTTCTTTTTCTTCTCGAAGGCCTGCTCAAGCAGCGCCTTGGCGCGCTCGTACTGGGCCTGTTTGAAATAGATCTGACCAAGAAGACTATAATTGAGGTAATAGGTCTTATCGAGTTCGATCTCTTTGTTCAGCAATTCAACCGCGTGCGTGGTGTCGCCGCGATCCAACGCTTCCCGGATCGGCTGTTTGAGCTCCTCCGCCTGCATCGAAAATGCCTGCACCGCGAGGAAAAACAGCCCGACGAACAGAATGACACCGGGAGTAACAACTGAAAGAATTTTCTTCATGTACGCATCTCTTTCAAGAATAGGCCAAAATATGGTTCTGCCTAACCTTGTCAAGAGCTAAATTCCCCGGCTCTTGACTCTAACACGTTAGTATTGCGACTCTTCAATCGTTTGAAGAGTGTGTCAATCTGGACAAGCAGCAAGATGATCACTACCAATCCAATTGGAACCAGGACCATTCTCGAGATCACGTCACCAAAGGCCAGGTACAAGTAGCCGGCGGTGAAGATGTTCATGGCGGCGGACATGGTATCCAACCACCAGATCAATCGAGTCATCTTCTGTTTCCTTTCAGTTATACCGCCAGCTAGGTCAAATCTTTCAGGCGAGAGAGATTAGCCCGCATCATTTACCTAAGTGTATGTCAACCAGTATGCCGGAAATGGGACGTCGGAGTGATCAACACGGGTAAACCGCTACCCAATAACAGCATAGCTTGCAGAGAAAATCGGCCTGAATGGAGGATATGGAATTTCGAAACGCAGGTTCTGCGCGATGAAGATGGACAACCTAAACCGTAAAAATTAAGATACTGAATGGTAACTACTTACCGGCATCCCCAAGATTGGGCTCCAAAAGCCAAACAAACGAAATTCGTACGGTTGACTCGCCTTCTGAGCGAATCAAGAGCCAGCCATCGTACTCGATACGTTTGCCGTCAAACCCTACCGCCGGGTAGAATCTCAACTGATTCTCGAGAGTCATCGCCAGAGCATAGAGCCCAGCCTGGTTGCCGGCATCAACAGAGACTCGCGACCGCCCATCTTCGTTTATTCGAATCTTGACCGCCAACGGCGCCGATCTGAACTGCACCGGAAGCCCCGCCCCGATCACGATCTCTGTCCGTGACAGGGGAAGAGGCGGGATCATTACCGACTGCGTGTCCGGCACCATCCGGATGGCGAGCCGATCATGCAGGTCGAGCGAATCAACCCTTTGTCTGCTCCATGGCAGGGTCGGATACCGAGTAGTGGGAAACAGCGTGATCAAGAGATATCCCGAGCGGATCGGCGTTGAGTCCGGCATCAACCCACTGTTGAACTTTGCGTAGCTGATCGCGGTGAGAAGCTGATCATCAAAACTCGCGAGATCCGAGGAGACTCTGGCAATGGCAGTAGCTCTTCCCTTGCCGTCGAACGCGACCTTAGCCAGACAAAACCGCAGGACTCGATTTGAGTCGGCGGCCGGAAACGCCGCATGATACCAGGGAAACTTCTCGACTGACGGCAATTTTATGCCGTTTAAACGCAGTCCCTTCGTGTAAAGCGTGGGATCTTTGATACGTCCCTGACTATCCAGCGGCAGCTCCAGGGCGACTGAACTATCCACACGGCTGACCAGGAATCGGCCGGGGATCTGGCAAGTCGCGGTCTTCCCTTGCTGAATGCACGGCTCAAATCGAAGTCTATCCAGATACGTTCGCAACGCGCCTCGCCAACGCGAGGTTACCATCAGTTCCGTACGGAATCCGCTGACCCTCCCGGAGTCGTCGATCGTCAACGTGAGGTTATTCAGTGGTTGAACATATCCGATGTAGAGTGAGTCGCTCGCCAATGGCGCGGGAAGCTCCATGGGATACGGGAGCGCGAATCCCTGATAGTCAGCCCGTTCGGCGGCTAATGGAGGCGAACTGGCACAGACCGCCAGAAGCAGGACGCTGAGTATGATCGGCCGGATAGCTATGGATCTCATCGCTGGTTAAACGTTGCTGTCGGTTACTACACAGATTATACTCGCGGCGGTGATTATCAAAGGTTTTTCAGCGTGAGTATCAGCCGTCAACTGTTCAAAAATATCCTGACCTCCTGGGCGGCCTACGGCATCCGGCTGGCCCTCGGCTTTCTCTTTGTCCCCTATATCGCCACTGTTTTTGGCTCCGAGCGATATGGCGTCTGGGTGATCATCTTTCAGGCCATCTCCTATCTGACGCTGTTTGACTTCGGCCTGGAGCGCGCGGTCATCCGCTTCGTGGCGAAATACTACGCCCAGCGGGACGAAGAAGCGATTCGCAGGACGCTGGCAACTTCGCAAGGGATCTTTCTTCTGCTGGCTCCGCTCGTGCTGATCGCGCTTATCGTTGTCGCGATGGTGCTGTTCGATTGGCTCAAGGTGACCGATGATTCGCTGCGTACAGAAGGTCAGATCGCGCTGATAATCATCGGCGCTTTGCTGGCGACACGGTTCGCGCTGGGGGCGATCAACCACGCATTGGCCGGGTTCCAGCGGTTCGATATCACCAATTCCCTGGATATCGGCGAGGAGATCCTTCGATTCGGTTCAATGGCGCTCCTGCTTTACCTGGGATACGGGATGATCGGCCTGGCGATCGCGATATTGGGTGTGAATCTGCTGCGCATCGCCGGAGGATGGTTTGCGTTGCGCAAGATCGCGCCACGCCTCGACTGGGATCCGCGTAAGTTTGACCGGGAGCGCTTTCGCGAGCTCTTTCGCTATTCAAAGATGTCGTTTGGGATCACGCTGGCCTGGCTGGTGATTTTCAATTCGGACGCGATCCTTCTCGGAATGATCTCCTCCGCGGCCGCCGCCGGAATCTACGCACCCGCAGCGCAATTGATGTTGTATATGCGCCATGTGGTCAATGGGATCGGTATCCCGCTGACACCGGCGATCTCGCACCTTGAAGCCCGTGGCCAGGATCAGGGGGTGGTTCGGACCTACCTGACCGGCCTCAAATATGTCTCCTTCATTTCATTCTTTCTCGCGACCGGCGTCATACTCTACGCCAAACCGTTTGTCGCGCTCTGGTTGCCGGCAGAGTTTGTCGAGACGGGCGAAGTAATGATCATCCTCGCGGTCGGCTCGGCGGTATTTCTGCCGCAGATCATCGGCAATTCGATCCTGTTCGGCATTGAACGGCACCGCTATTTGTTTTATGTGCTGGTCTGCGAAGTTCTGCTGAAGATCGGGCTGTCGCTCGTCCTGATCGGGCCGTTTGGGCCGCGCGGCATGGCGATCGCCGCGGCGGTGCCGCAGGTGATCCTCTACCTCACGCTTTATCCGTATTTTATGTCGAAAGTGCTCGGCTATCCGATGGAAGCGATGCTTGGAGTCTCGGCTCGCTCAGGAACTATCGCGCTGGCGGCGACAACAGTTGTCGGCCTGCCGCTTCGACTGCTATTTCCGCCGGAGAGCTGGGGTCCGTTTGCACTGGATATTCTGATCACCACTGCCGTGGCGCTACTGGTGGGTTGGAGTGTTGTGATGGATCCAGCAGACAAGCAGAGGATTGTCACTGCGATCAAGGGGCGCCTGCCGCGCAGAGGTTAGAGAAGAGAGTGATATCTGATCGATGCGGGAAATTCGGTTGATTGACCGGAACTCGCCCTCGTCCGCCGATGGCGGAGGGGTCGAAGGGTGACGGCAGTTCACTTGATTATCACCAGTTTCCCGATCTGCACTTTCCCGTCGTCTCCTTCGACAGACCAATAGTACAGCCCGGATTCCACCGCCATGATATTCCGGTTTATCAGATCCCAGGTGTCATGATCTGACGCC
>JAMPYH010000139.1 GCA_023700785.1 Candidatus Zixiibacteriota bacterium | reverse complement strand
GTCGAGGATATGCTGGCATGGTCGAAATACTATCAGATTAAACGCTCGCGGGCAACGATTGAGAATGCGACGGTTAGTGCGACAGGCCGGAGTCAAAGCAAGGCTTAGTGGAGGTAAACATTCCACGTTGTTTCTCGCGGTAGGCATGAGGGATCGAGTAATTTATTGGATAATAATTGGTTGTGCGTACTCCTGGGATTTTACGTTACTCGAGATGATCCAATCGCAACGTCTCCGGCCAAAATCGTCTCCCCTGCCGCTAAGGGCGAAAGACCTTGACTTTAGGGCGGTTTTGCCTACCTTAGTGAAAATCTTCACGTACCGTTTTTCGTTTCTCTGGTATAAGGGTTGGTGATGCGAACTAAAGCAGATGCAGTTGTCATAGGCGGGGGGATCATTGGAGTCGCGGTCGCGTTTTACCTCGCCAAAAAGAAGTATGGCCAGGTGGTCCTGGTCGAAAAAGAGCCTTTCACCGGCGCTGGTTCCACGACCAAAGCCGCCGGCGGGATCCGCGCCCAGTTCTCGACCAAAACCAATATCGAAATGTCGATGCTCTCCGAAAAGATGTTTGTCGAGTTCAAGGAAGAGACCGGCTCGGAAGCGTTGTTTGACCAGGTCGGCTACCTCTTTCTACTGTCCGACGACGACGATGTCAAGACATTCACCCGACACTATGAACTCCAGCGATCATTGGGACTCAATGTCCAATTGCTTAAGCCAAATGAGATAGCCCAGTACGCTCCGCATGTCCGGACCGATGATATCAAGCTGGCGACTTTTTGCCATGATGACGGCCTCGGCGACCCGAGCGAGTTCCTTCGCGGCTATGAGTCGGCCATCCGACGGCTGGGGGTGGGAGTTGAACTGGAGTGCGCGGTGACCGGCTTTGGTAAGGCGGGAGACAAGCTGACATCGGTGCGGACGACCAAGGGAGAGATACAGACTTCCATGGTCATCAATTGCGCCGGCGCGTGGGCGGGAGAGATCGGGCGGATGGCAGGCGCCGAGGTTAAAGTTGAGCCGTACAAGCGGATGTGTGTCACCACCGGCGAACTGGACTTTGTTCGACCGTTTTTCCCGATGGTGGTTGATGTCAAGTCCGGACTCTATTTCCATAAAGAATCAAAAGGGCTGCTTCTCGGGTGGGCGGATAAATCCGTCAAGCCGGGGTTCGATGTCTCGTCCGATCCTGATTATGTTGACACCATAATCGAAAAGGCGCTGGATCGGATCCCTCAGCTCGAGACGGCGGAGATCGCCAACCAGTGGGCCGGACTCTATGAAACAACGCCGGATCATCAGGCGATCATTGGATACGATCCTGAAGTTGGCGGCATGTTCCATGTCACCGGATTCTCCGGCCATGGCTTTATGCATGCCCCTGCCGCCGGGCTGGTTTCCGCCCAGATATTGAGCGGCGAAAAGCCGGTCATCGATGTTTCGCCGCTCTCGCCGACCAGGTTCGCCGGCGCGGTCGAAACGCATGAGACTAATGTCATTTAACGATAATAAACCGGGAGTACAAGTAATGCGAGTATTGATCAGTCTGTTTGCGCTGTTGCTGATCGCGTCGTTCGCGATCGCCGAAGAACCGGGGCATGCTTGCCCATCAGATCATGCCGCGAACAAAGGCTTCAACGCCTTTGGCGCGTTCCATGAAGTCATGGCGCCGACCTGGCACCAGGCCTATCCGGACAAAGATTATGCCGCTCTGTTGGCGGCCGGTCCGAAGTTTGATTCGCTGTTTAAGGGGATCGCCGATATCGAACCTTCGATGAAGAACAGTAAGCGGAAAGCCGCCTTCCTGACTCACCGTGAGCAATTCGCGACGCTGGTCAATCTCTATGCTGAAGCTGCCAAAGCGGGGCTGCAGGATTCCTGCTACGCCCTGATGCCGGCCGTGCATGAGGCGTTTGAGCAGACCGCGGCGGTCGTTGTCCCCTATTCTTATCCGGAGCTGGAAGGGGCGATCATGACCGCGGGAATTATTACCGAACAGCATCTGCCGAAGAACAACGCCGAGGGAATCACCGGTTCGACAGAGACTCTGGTTGCCAAAGTGGCCGCGCTGAACGAGAAGACCATTCCTGAAGAGCTCAAGGATCAGCAGGACGGTCTCCTGACCGAGTTCTCGATGATCAGCAAGATCTCCGCGCAGATGAAAGAATGTTGCGATAAGAATGACATGGAGAATTACAAAAAGCACGCCAATGAGCTCTCCGCCAGGTTAAAGGAAGTTTCAGAAACGTACTTATAAGAGTTCGTACACCAGCGGTGAACCGGCGGTCGCTTGACCGCCGTTTTCATTTGAGTTCAATCAGATGGAGTGAAGTGAAAATGCGTGGATTGAGATTATCTCGTCATGCGGCGCTGGTCATCGCGCTGGCGGCGACCGCGGTTGGAAATGTTCGCTCGCAAATGGGTACGCTTGCCAACGGTTCAAAGACCGTGACTCTCAATGATTCGCTCAAAATGCGTCTTGAGATCGACCAATCAAGATCCGCGCTTCAGCCAACTTTTATCTGCCTGCCGATGATGGGGAACAGTACGACAAGCTACGAGCCTCTACTCCACAAACTGGTGGCAGTTGTGGCGGCGGATACCACGCACACGTTTCAACTGCCCCGCCTGATCCGTATGGATCTGAGAGGGCATGGGCAATCAAACGTACTCGGTTCAGATACGGTAAATTTCCGCACTATGAATGAATCTGAATTTGCCAAGTATCCCTACGATGCAAAACATGCTCTTGAGCAACTTTTCAGGGATTTCCCTGGACAGATTGATACAGCCAACCTGACCGTTATAGGAGCCTCAATAGGGGCAAATACCGCGGCAATGCTCACTCAGTTGATGCCAAACATTAAACGCCTCGTCCTTCTCTCCCCCGGCATCAACTACAAAGGACTTCAGCCCGCCGAAGCGATCACGTCATTCCAGGGAGAGATCCTGATGGTGGCGTCACAGGGGGATGAATACTCCTACAACTCAGTCCGGGAGATGGCTCGATTGAACTCGGACCATGTTACGTTGATGATCTTCGAGGGAGACGCTCACGGAACGGATATGATCAATAGCAATCCGCAGGCGATGCAGGCGTTGGTTGACTGGCTGTTGAAATAGTGGGGTTATTTGGAGTCCGTGTCGTCGGAAAGATCGAGCATCGACGTACCTTCGGCATATTCGACAGATCTGGCCGAAGTCACTCTGAGTAGCTTTTGCGTAACATCCTTGATCTTCAGAGCCGCTTCCTCGACAGTTTTCAGCTTCGCGATCAGTTCAGGGTCGAGATCTTTCTTTTTCATCAGGAGCAACTGAACATTTCCCAGAATCGCGGTCAGCGGATTGTTGATCTCGTGGTTGACTGTTACCGCCGTCTGCTGCACCGCTCCCAACCGTTCCCTGGCTATCAACTCCTTGGAGAGCGCCTTTCCGTGCGGTGCTTTATCAGCGACCATGTAGAGCGATAACGCGGCGGAGATCGCCTCAAGGAACAGATCTTCGGAGACCAATCGCTGGTCGCCTTCCTGGATACCGATCACCGCACCCAGGATCGCGTCCGCGTGGCGTATTGGCATAGTGAAGGTCTGGAGTGGTGGTTCTCCCCCAAAGCTCATATAGGCGGCCAGGAGCTGTCGATCCCTGCGCAACCCCGCAAACAGGGTCTCTTCGAGTGAGATGAGCGTCTCCTTCGCCTGGTCGGAGTCGGCGTAGGCTACGGCCAGACTTATCGCCTTGGCATCGTCCCAGAGGTACATAGCGGCAGCTTTGAGGCCGACCAGACCGGCCGCCTGGCGTAAGGCCATCTCGGCGGAAGGGCGAAAGTCTTCTCCCCGATAACCGGCAACCGCAAGTTGCCGAATGATTTCGAAGCGGTTTTGGGCGCGGTCTTCCATAGTCTGGCGTCAAGCCAACTCTCTGTTGAGCAAACGGAGTGCTTAAAATTTCCCGAATTAACAAAACTGCAGTATGCCTGTAGTACGCCGCCAAAATATAGAATTCCCAGTCACTTATCCAGTCTTTTCGGGCACGCTGAGTTTCTATGGGAACAGACCGGTTAGCCACCTGTTGCATATGTTTTCACACTCTCCTCGATAGAGAGCCTGGAGCGCAAAAGACGTTGACTTTTAGACTGGCTGGCAATAGCTTAGCGTTTTCTTTTTCGGACCAAGGAGCCTCGACTATATGTCGGAAGAGATGATACATGACCAGTGCGGGATCTTCGGGATCGTTGGAAACAGCGATGCCGCGGAACTGACCTACCTGGGTCTTTACGCGCTCCAGCATCGCGGCCAGGAATCCGCCGGAATCATCACTGTCGATCAGGGAAAAGTTCATCTCCATAAGGGGATGGGGCAAGTCGCGGAAGTCTTCTCCGAAAAGCAGAATCTCAAGAAACTAACCGGGGATATCGCGGTCGGTCATGTGCGCTACAGCACGACCGGAGCGTCGTCACTGATCAATATCCAGCCTTTTTTGATCACCAACCGGAACAAGTATCTCGCGGTCGCGCATAACGGCAATCTGACCAATTCATTGGAACTTCGTTCCAAGCTGGACGCCAACGGCTCCATCTTTCAGACCACCAGCGACACCGAGATCATCCTGCATCTGACGGCAACCTCCAAAAAGACCCACACATTGGAGCGGATATGCGAGGCGCTTGCGACCATCAAAGGCGCGTTCTCGCTCCTTTTCCTCACTGAAAGGTCGATCATCGCGGCGCGCGACCCTCACGGTTTCCGCCCTCTGGCGCTCGGGAAGTTTAACGGTTCGTACGTGGTGGCCTCGGAGACTTGCGCCTTCGACATTATCGGCGGCGAGTATATCAGAGATATAGAGCCGGGTGAAGTGCTTGAGATCACTCGCGACGGAATGAAATCGCATTACCCGATGAAAGCCGCCAAGCCCGCGCACTGCATCTTTGAGTATATCTACTTCTCGCGCCCTGATTCCAAAGTATTCGGCGAGAATGTTGACAAGATCCGCCGCCGGTTGGGCCGTCAGCTCGCCAGGGAGCACCCGGTCGAGGCGGATATTGTGATCGGAATCCCTGATTCCGCGACCACCGCGACCCTCGGCTTCGCCGAAGAGTCCGGCATTCCGTTCGAGATCGGCTTGATCCGCAATCATTATGTCGGGCGAACGTTCATTGATCCGGAGCAGCATATCCGCGATCTGGATGTCCGTGTGAAGTTTAACCCGGTCAAGGGTGTGCTCCGCGATAAACGAGTGGTAGTAGTGGACGATTCTATCGTCCGCGGCACAACCTCCAAAAAGCTGGTCCAGATGATCCGGGAAGCTGGCGCTAAAGAGGTGCATTTCCGAGTTTCATCGCCGCCCATCATTTCTCCCTGCTTCTTTGGTATCGACATGCCGACCAAAAAGGAACTTATCGGCGCCAATAAGTCGATTGCCGAGATCGAGAAATACCTTGAAGTGGATTCACTGAGATATCTGTCGCTTGATGGGATGTTGGCGATGCCGTCACTCCCGAAGGCCGGATTCTGTCATGGTTGTTTCTCCGGGAATTATCCAATGAAGGTCCCCGAGATCAACGGGAAGCATAGGCTGGAGCTCCAAAAGGTGAAAGTGTAGAGCTTTCCAGTTTCGAGCAAATACAAAAGGCGAGTGGATTCCGCTCGCCTTTTGTATTTGCGCAACGACAGCGTATTAGAGGACCGCGAAGATCGCTTCGCGCGAGAATGTCAGGATCTGGTCCGGGAAGAATCCCAGCCCAAGCGTGCCAAGCGCTGTCACTATCAAAACGATAAGGACGGCGAAATTGACCGCTACTGGGATCGGTTTCTCTTCGAACGTGTCAAAGTACGATACCTTGATCACCCTGAGGTAATAGTACACGGAGACAAAGGAGTTCAGTACGCCGATGACAGTCAGGATAATGAACCCTCGCTCAACCGCAGCCGAAAAGAGATAGAACTTCCCCAGAAAGCCGGCCGTCGGCGGAAACCCGCTGAGCGCGAACATGAAGAGCGCCAGGGTAGCCGCGAGGAACGGATTGCCGCGAGAAAGTCCAGCCAGTTCAGAGAAGTCCGCTTTCATGCCGGTCCGGGTCTCGAGCACAGTGACTACCGCGAACGCCCCAAGATTGAACATCGTGTAGGCTACCAGATAAAAGATCGCCGCGGAGACCGATGACGCTCCACCTGCCGCCAGCGCGACCAGTATATAGCCGGCATGGGATATTGACGAATACGCCAGCATCCGCTTCACGTTATCCTGCCGCAACGCCAGGATATTGCCGACCGTCATCGTAAGCACCGCGATCACGGAAAAGATGTCCGACAGAATAGCCATGTCAGCAAAGCCGAACAGGAATATCCGGAGCAAAGCGGCGAATCCCGCCGCCTTGGGCGCCACCGAAAAGAACGCGGTCACCGGGGTAGGCGCTCCCTGGTAAACGTCAGGTACCCAGCTATGGAACGGGAACGCCGCGACCTTGAAGCCAAACCCTATCAAGAGGAGCGCCGCGCCGGCATACAGGTACAGTCCTGCCCTCTCCGCGATATATCTGAAGTCGGTGACAATACGTACGAGGCTGGTTGATTCGGCGGCGCCATAAACAAAGGCAATTCCCATCAGCAGGAATCCGGTCGCGAATGACCCCATGATAAAATACTTGATCCCCGCCTCATTTGATTCCAGACTGCGGCGGTTGAACGCGGCCATCACATACAACGGCACCGACATGATCTCCAGCCCGAGAAACAGCACGATCAGGTCTGTTGTATTGGCCATCACCATCATGCCGATGGTCGAAACCAGCAACAGCGAGTAAAACTCCGGCTTGTGGATCCCCTTCACCTGGAGATACCGAAACGCCATAAACAGTGACAGGGTCGACGCTACCAGGAAGATAAGCTTGAAAATGACGCCAAACTTGTCGATCGTGACCATCGCGGCGAACCCGGTGGTCGCCAGACCCCACTGCATAACTGCGAGCACTATCGACGCGGCAAAGCCGGCCAGGGCGATGTACGGCGCGAACTTGATCAGACTCTTGGCCGCGGAGAAGAGCATGATGATAGCCGCGGCGGCCAGGAGCGCGAGTTCCGGCCCGATCAGGCTCAAGTCAACATTCAAGGTTGAGACGTAATCAGTCATGTTTTATCGCGACGACCGTCGCGTCCTTATCAAAATCCTCAGCCTCCGCCGAAGCCAAGCTGTACTTT